>NZ_JZWY01000413.1:0-3378 GCF_000966955.1 Streptomyces sp. NRRL S-495 | reverse complement strand
GCGGCGGGGTGGTCGGGCGGCGGGGTGGTCGGGCGGCGGGGCGGCGGCGGGACCGGTCATGGCCGGCTGCGCCGTTCGGCGCGGCGGCGGGCCAGGGAGTTCCTGGTCGCGGTGGTGCGGCGCGGCGCGTCCAGCGCCAGGCAGAGCACCTCGGCGCCGAGCGGGCCGGCCTCCAGCCGCAGCGAACAGCCCCGGGTCGCCAGCAGCAGGTCGCCGTCGACGGCCAGGTGGTCCGGCTCGTCGGCGGTCCGGCCGACGAGCAGCGAGCCGCGCACCACGAACAGGACACCACGAACAGGACGGTCTCGCCGTCCGGCCGCCCCGGCAGCGCGTGGTGCGCGCCGGGGCTGAGCCGCAGGTGGTCGAAGGTCTCGCAGGCGCTGGTGAGCATGGACCGGCGCGCCAGGCAGCGGACGCGGACGCGTTCGCCGTTCGGGCCGAGGATGACGGTGGCCGAGGCCGTGGCGGTGGTGACGATCATCGTGCCTCGCCTCCCTTGGGGCTCGGAGGGGTCTCGGGACGGTCGGGGGTGTCGGCGGCCGAGCCGTCGTCGGTGGCCGGGTGCTCGGTGACCGGCTGCTCGGTACTCGGGCGCTCGGTGACCGGACGCTCGGTGGCGGGCTGCTCGGTGACGTGCTGCTCGGTGGTCGGGCGCTCGGCCGCCGGGTGGGCGGTGGCGCCGCCCGGGCGGCCGGTGACGGCGAGGATCGCGTGGAAGTACTCGAGCCCGGTAGTACCGGCCGTGAGCACGGTGCGCGCGCCGAGCGGCAGGGTCAGGGCGGTGCCCTCGACCAGCGGGAGTCCGGAGTCGGCGACCGTCGACGCGTCGGCCTCGGCCCCGGGCACCGTGGCGATGCCCGAGCCGGCCGTGATGTAGAGGGCGCGTTCGACGCCCTCGGCGGCGACCTCGACGCTGCGGCCCGGGTCGAGCCACTGCAGTCCGACGGCGCGGAGCGGTCCGGTCAGCACCCGGCTGGGGTCGACGGCGCCGCGGCGGCGGAGGTCGGTGATGACGGTGCCCGTCATGACGGGAACTCCTTCTGCTGAGCTGCGGTCCCTGCTGGGCCGCTTCTGATCTCCACGGTGCTGCGCCTGCCGTCCCGGCCGCACGGGGACCCGGTCCCGTCCTGTTCCCGGCCGGCGGCCGGGCGCTCGTCCCCCCGGTTCGGGGGTCCGGCCGGGCCGGTCCCGGCGGCCCGGCTGTGCGGAACGGTGACCCGGTCGGCCCGGTCGGTCCGGGCAGCCAGCTCGCCCACGGCGGCCCGCAGGACCGGGCCGTCCACCGGGGTCAGCAGCCGCCCGTCGGCGCAGTACGGACGTCCCAGGTCGGCGAGGAGCAGCAGGCCGGGCCGGGTGACGGCGACGGCCGCGGCGGCGAGCCGGTCGAGGTCCGCTCCGGCGGGCAGGGCGGTCGCGGAGCCGTTCCGCGCGAGCAGGGCCCGGTGGGCCCGGCCGGTCGGGCGGTCGGCCAGGCCGAGCCGGGCCGCCACCGCGGCGGCGAGCAACAGGCCCAGGGCGTCGGCGTCGCCGGGCGCGAGTGCGGGGCCGAGGACCGCCCGCGCGGCGGCGGCGAGGCTGCGGCCGTAGCCGAGGGCGAGTGCGGGGCCGGTCTCGTCCGGGTCGAAGCAGACCAGGGCGGACCGGGCGTCGGCGCACAGGGCGAGCAGTGCGGTCAGGGTCCGCGCGTCGTGGCGGGCCCCGGGCGTGAGCAGGCCCGCGAGCGCCGGGTAGTGGGCCGGGCAGACGGCGAGCACGTGCCGGACGACGGCGACGAGCCCGGCCCGGGTCCGCGCGGCGGGCCGGGCGGCGAGCAGGTCGGACCGGACCCAGGCCAGGGCGGCCGGGACCGGACGGTGCAGAGTGAGGGCGGGACCGCAGGCGGCGGCGAGGTCGGTCGGCACCCGGACGGCGGCCGGGACCGCGCAGGCGCGTTCGCCTCCGACCGCGATCACCGTGCCGTCGGGGAGGGCCTCGGCCTCCGTCCCGCCGCCGGTGGCCGGGTCGCCGGGGAGGGGGCGCGCGCGGAGCTCGTGCAGGACGGTGGGCGCCCGGGCCTCGGCGAGCGCGCGGACGCGGGCCAGCTGGCCCGGGGGCGCGGTGCCGTCGGTGACGAGGACGAACCGCTGGGCCTCGAACTCGGCGATCCGCGTGCCCAGTTCGCCCCAGGAGTGCTCGCCGCCGCGAACCGCGAGGGTGAGGTGCGCGGCACCGGCCTGGATCCGCCGGTCCAACCGGGCACTGCGACGCATGGGGGGCCTCCTCCCGTTCGGGGTCGGAGGCCCAGCGTGTCGCGCCCGTCGCCCCGGGCGCCTGAGCCCCGGGGCCCGTCCGGGCCCTGTCCACCGGGCGGGACGTCCGGGACGTCCGGGCCGTCCGGGCCGTTCGGGCGCGGCGGCGGCTCGGGCATGGCGGCGAGCCGGGCGGGGCGGCGAGCCGGGCGAGTCGGGCGGGGCGGTCGAAGCTGTCAGCCGTCGAGCGTCGGCGCTGCGGCCGCCACCGCCGACCAGGCGCGCAACCACCCTGCCGCGCCGACGAGTTCGCGCCCGCCCAGGTCGTCGACGAGCACCCCCGCGCCGATCCCGGACGGCAGCGGCAGCCACCGCCGTCCGTCGCGTCGCCGAACGGTGTCGGCGAGTGCCTCGGCGAGCGCGATCGACTCCAGCAGCGGGTGCCAGACCGGCAGTTCGAACCGCCGCATCAGCCGGAGGATCCGTTCGGCCTGCTCCGCGCCGACCAGGCCGCGCCGCCGGGCGACCGCCGTGGTCAGCGCCATGTCGACGCAGACCGCCTCGCCGTGCAGCAGCTCCGGCAGCGCGCGCGTCTCCACCGTCGGGCTGAACGTGTGCCCGTAGTGCCGCAGGCGCTCCCGGCCGTCCGCCCCGGCGACAGCGCGCCCCTCGAACGCCGTTGCGTCGACGACGCGCGCGAGCACGGCGGCGCCGATGCCGGCGGCCTGGAAGCGGGTGTCGAGCAGGTCCCGGCCGCGCCGCTCCAGCAGCCCGAACAGCTCCGCGTCCGCGATCAGCGCGAGCTTGAGGACCTCGGCGAGGCCGCTGGCGACATGGCGGCGCCCCAGGGTGACCAGGAAGGCCGGGTCGACCAGCGTCTCGGCCTCGGGGCGGTGGGCGACCAGGCCGTGCAGGGTGGTGGGGACCCGCACGAACGGCGTGGAACGGCGGTAGAGGGTGCAGGCGAGCCCGACGACCTCGGCGAGCACGCCGCCGCCGACCGCCAGCACCGGCGCGCCCCGGCGGGGGATCCCGAAGGAGTCCATCCGGTCGGCGACCTGGAACACCGCGTCCATGGTCTTCACCTGTTCGTGGCCGGGCAGCACCAGCGTCTCGTGGTCGACACCCCGGGCGTCCAGGTAGTGGTGGA
>NZ_JZWY01000412.1:0-14702 GCF_000966955.1 Streptomyces sp. NRRL S-495 | reverse complement strand
TGGAGCCGGTGGCCGTGCAGCTCGTGCACCCGGGCGTCGACCACGACGAGCCGGCGCCCGGGCGGGCCGCCGGCCAGCGCGAGCGCCGGGTTGCCCGGGTCCAGCAGGCCGGGCACGAAGCGGAGCCCCGGTCGGACGGGGTCCCCGGGGGCGACGGCCGGGGCGGGGGGACAAGCCAGGGGGGCGGGGCTGTCCTGGGTTCGGGGGACGTTCACGGGTCGGCTCCTTCGAGCGGGATTCGAGCGGGACGGGACGGCGCAGGACGGACGCGGGCGGGCGCGGAGGGACGGCCCGGCGGGCGAGGGACGGGCCCGCCGGGTCGCTGTCCCCCACGGTGCCGCGCCCGCCGTCCCGGACGCACGGGTGGACGGCCCCATCCGCGTCCCGACCCGGCGCGGGACCGCGCCCCCCGAAGTCCGGTCCGGACCGCGGCCCGAGCCGCCGCGGTCCGACGGTCGCCGCGGTCCGACGGTCGCCCCGGCGACGTACGGTGGAACGGAGAGGCCGCACCCATGCCCGCCACCCGCACCCACTTCACCGACCGCACCGACGCCGGCCACCGACTGGCCGCCCGGCTCACCCACCTGCGCGGCCCCGGCACCGTGGTGGTCGCCCTGCCGCGCGGCGGGGTGCCGGTGGCCGCCGAGGTGGCCGCCGCGCTCGCCGCACCGCTGGACATCTGCGTCATCCGCAAGCTGGGCCTCCCCCACCAGCCGGAGCTGGGGATGGGCGCGATCGGCGAGGACGGGGTGCGGGTGCTCAACGAGCAGGTGCTGCGGCCCGCGCGGGTCACCCCGGGGCAGCTGGCCGCCGTGGAGGCCCGCGAACGGGCGGAGCTGGAACGCCGGGCCCGCCGCTACCGGGGCGACCGGCCGCCGGTCGATCTGCGCGGGCGGACGGTGGTCGTGGTCGACGACGGTGTGGCCACCGGTTCGACCGCGCGGGCCGCCTGTCTGATCGTGCGGGCGCGCGGCGCCCGGCGGGTGGTGCTCGCCGTGCCGGTGGCGCCGGAGGACTGGACGGAGCGGCTCGGCGATGTCGCGGACGAGCTGGTCTGTGTCGGCACGCCCTCGCCGTTCTTCGCGATCGGCGAGTTCTACGCCGACTTCTCGCAGACCGGGGACGCCGAGGTGCTGCGCCGGCTCGCCGAGGCCGGAAGCAGACTCGCCCCCGGGACCGCTCCGGCTGCCGCCGACCGCGAGCTGACCCTCCCCGCCGCCGGTGTCGACCTGACCGGCCGACTGACCGTCCCGGCCGGCGCCCGCGGCATCGTGGTGTTCGCGCACGGCAGCGGCAGCAGCCGGCACAGCCCGCGCAACCGCCGGGTGGCCGAGGAGCTGAACCGCGCCGGGCTGGCCACCTTCCTGTTCGACCTGCTCACCGAGGACGAGGAGCCGGACCGGCGGAAGGTCTTCGACGTCGCCCTGCTCGGCGCCCGGCTGACCGACGTCGCCCGCGCCCTGCCCGGGGACCCCGCGATCGGACCGCCCTCGGGCGCTCCGCTCCCCCTCGGCCTGTTCGGCGCGAGCACCGGCGCCGCGGCCGCGCTGTGGACGGCCGCCCGGCTCGGCGACGGGGTGGCCGCGGTGGTCTCCCGGGGCGGGCGGCCGGACCTCGCCGGACCCCGGACGCTGGCCGCCGTGACCGCGCCGACCCTGCTGATCGTCGGCGGCCGGGACCACGAGGTGATCGACCTGAACCGGCGGGCGCGCGAGCACCTGCGCTGCGAGAGTGAAGTCGCGGTGGTCCCGCACGCCGGCCATCTCTTCGAGGAGCCCGGCACGCTGGACCGGGTCGCCGAGCTGGCCCGCGACTGGTTCGTCGAGCACCCCGGCGCGGGCCCGTAGGCCCCCGTCGAACCCCCGGCGACCCACCGAAGGCCGTTACGCAGAACCTGTGGAACACCACCGATCCACCAGGCATCCTGCACAGCCCGATCAGCGATTTCCTGATCACCTTGTACACATTGAACAGTGAAAACCCGACCTGTTGCCCAACCACCCCGACTGGAGCAAGCTCTCCGCTCAACCGCCCGCGCAGCCTTGCCCACCCCCCCCAGCGGCGCGGCCGCCACCAGCGGATGCCTCAACGCCGAGGCCTCAATGTGGAGGAACGACCGATGACCCCGCAGTCCCACGCCCTTGAGCTGACCCCCGAGGAGCGCGAGGCCGGTCTCGACGCCGAGCAGCTGCGCCGCCTCGTCGGCCTCGTCGAGCACGACCCCGCCAGCGACCCGTTCCCGGTCACCGCGCAGGACGCCGTCGTGTTCGTGGTCGGCAACGCCACCCAGACGGCCCAGTTCTACCAGGTCGTCTTCGGCATGGAGCTGGTCGCCTACTCCGGCCCGGAGACCGGCCGCCGCGACCGCAAGGCCTATGTGCTGCGCTCCGGCTCCTGCCGCTTCGTGATCAAGGGCGGCGTCGCCCCGGACAGCCCGCTGCTGGACCACCACCGCCGCCACGGCGACGGCGTCGTCGACCTGGCGATGGAGGTGCCGGACGTGGACAAGTGCATCGCGCACGCCCGCGCCCAGGGCGCCACCGTCCTGGAGGAGCCGAACGACGTCTCCGACGAGCACGGCACCGTCCGCCGCGCCGCGATCGCCACCTACGGCGAGACCCGCCACACCCTGGTCGACCGCTCCCGCTACACCGGCCCCTACCTGCCGGGCTACATCGCCGCCAAGAGCCGGGTGAAGCACCCCGAGGGCTCGCCGCGCCGCCTGTTCCAGGCGCTGGACCACGCGGTCGGCAACGTCGAGCTCGGCAAGATGGACGAGTGGGTCACCTTCTACAACAAGGTCATGGGCTTCGTGAACATGGCCGAGTTCGTGGGCGACGACATCGCCACCGACTACTCCGCGCTGATGTCCAAGGTCGTCGCCAGCGGCAACCACCGGGTGAAGTTCCCGCTCAACGAGCCGGCCATCGCCAAGAAGAAGTCGCAGATCGACGAGTACCTGGAGTTCTACACCGGCCCGGGCTGCCAGCACATGGCGCTGGCCACCAACGACATCCTCAGCACCGTCGACGTGCTGCGGGCGCGCGGCATCGAGTTCCTCAACACCCCCGACTCGTACTACGACGACCCCGCGCTGCGCGAGCGGATCGGCCACGTCCGGGTGCCGATCGAGGAGCTGAAGAGCCGCGGCATCCTGGTCGACCGCGACGAGGACGGCTACCTGCTGCAGATCTTCACCAAGCCCATCGGCGACCGCCCGACCGTCTTCTACGAGTTCATCGAGCGGCATGGTTCGCTGGGCTTCGGGAAGGGCAACTTCAAGGCGCTCTTCCAGGCCATCGAGCGCGAGCAGGACGCCCGCGGCAACCTCTGAGGCCGGCCTCGCCCCCAGGGGCGACAGGCCACCGCTGGAGCCGTACGAAGGTCTGGGCCCCGGAGGGTCCGGGAGGAGCAGGGACGATGGCGCACTACCGGCAGCTGGGCAGCATCCCGCCCAAGCGGCACACGCAGCACCGCACGCCCGAAGGCGGGCTGTACTACGAGGAGTTGATGGGCGAGGAGGGGTTCTCCTCGGACTCCTCGCTGCTCTACCACCGGGGCATCCCCTCGGCCGTGGTGAACGCGGTGCCGTGGGAGCTGCCCGACCAGTCGACGGTCGCCAACCACCCCCTGCTCCCCCGGCACCTCAAGCTGCACGAGCTGTTCGCGGGCCAGGAGTGGAAGTCCGCGGACGTCGTCAGCAGCCGGCGGCTCGTCCTCGGCAACGGCGATGTGCGGATCTCGTACGTCGCCGCCGGGGCGCCGAGCGAGCTGTACCGCAACGGGCTCGGCGACGAATGCGTGTACGTGGAGTCCGGCTCCGGCACCCTGGAGACGGTCTTCGGCACGCTGGAGGTCGGCCAGGGCGACTACGTGCTCATTCCCCGGGCGACCACCCACCGCTGGGTGCCGACCGGCGACGAGCCGCTGCGCGCCTACTGCATCGAGGCGAACAGCCACATCACCCCGGTCAAGCGCTTCCTCTCCAAGTACGGGCAGCTGCTGGAGCACGCGCCGTACTGCGAGCGGGACCTGCGCGCCCCGGCCGGTCCGCTGCTGGTGGACGGCACGGACGTCGACGTCCTGGTCAAGCACCGCGGCCCGAACGGCATTTCGGGTACCCGGTACACCGTGCCGCACCACCCGTTCGACGTGGTCGGCTGGGACGGCTGCCTGTACCCGTACGCGTTCAACATCAGCGACTACGAGCCGATCACCGGGCGGATCCACCAGCCGCCGCCGGCCCACCAGGTGTTCGAGGGCAACGGCTTCGTGATCTGCAACTTCGTCCCCCGCAAGGTGGACTACCACCCGCTGTCGATCCCGGTGCCGTACTACCACTCCAATGTGGACAGCGACGAGGTGATGTTCTACTGCGGCGGCGACTACGCGGCCCGCAAGGGCTCGGGCATCGCCCAGGGTTCGATCTCGCTGCACCCGGGCGGCCACACCCACGGCCCGCAGCCGGGCGCGTACGAGCGGTCGATCGGCGCGGAGTTCTTCGACGAGCTCGCGGTGATGGTCGACACCTTCCGCCCGCTGGAGCTGGGCGAGGGCGGCCGGGCCACCGAGGACCCGAACTACGCCTGGACGTGGGCCGGTCGGGGGCCGCAATCGTGAGCACCACGCCCGCCGCCGCCGGGGCGGCCGCCGTCCCGCCGCTGTTCCAGGGGCTGTTCGACGACGCGGCGGTGTTCCCGCCCGGGAACCTGCCCGTCGCCGAGGCGGTGCCCGCGCACCGCGCGCACCGCGCCGCCCCGTACGCCGACGCCGTCGGCCCGCTCCTCTGCGGGGCGGGCCGGCTGGGCGAGTTGACCGCCGCCGTGGAAGCGGCGGGCGGCACCGGCCCCCGGCTCCGGGTCGGCCTGGTGCTGCCGGGGGGCAGCTCCGAGCTCGGCCCGGCCCTCACCGCCGCCGCCCCGTTCGTGGTGGCCGGCGTCGAACTCGCCACCCGGGACGCCCGCGAGGCCGTCGCCGCACTCGACCTGCTGCTGCCGCCGGACGTGCCCGCCGCCGTCGAGCTGCCGCGCGAACTGCTGCGCGGCGACGGGCTGGAGGAGGTCCTGGACGTCCTGGTGGACAGCCCGTACCGGGCCAAGTTCCGCACCGGCGGCGTGGTCGCCGGCGCCTTCCCGGACGAGGCCGAGCTCGCGGGCTTCCTCACCGGGTGCGCGCAGCGCGGCCTGCCGTACAAGTGCACCGCCGGGCTGCACCACGCCGTCCGGCACACCGACCCGGCGACCGGCTTCGAGCACCACGGCTTCCTGAACGTCCTCCTGGCGGCGGCCGAGACCGACCCGAAGGCGGCGGCCGAGGTGCTGGCCGAGCGCTCCGGCGAGGTGCTCGCCGAGGCCGTTCGCACCCTGACCGACCGTCAGGTGACGGTGATCCGCAACTCGTTCACCGCGTTCGGCACCTGTAGCATCGCCGAGCCCCTGGACGACCTGGCCGCCCTCGGCCTGCTGTCGCCCGCCCTGACGTCCCAGGAGGACCGTTGACCACCCCCCGCAGCTGGCTCGCCCCCGCGAACGACTCGCCGTTCGGCGTGCACAACCTGCCGTACGGCGTCTTCACGGCGGCCGACCGGCCCGGTGTGCGGCGGATCGGCGTCCGGATCGGCGACTTCGTCCTCGACGCGGGCGCCGCCGCCCGGGCCGCCGGGGAGCCCTCGGTCCTGCTCGACGCGGACTCGCTCAACCCGCTGCTGGCGGCGGGCCGCCCGGTGTGGACCGAGGTCCGCGCCTCGCTGACCCGCTGGCTGACCGACGAGACCCACCGGGACGCGCTTTCCCCGCTGCTGCTGCCGCTCGCCGAGGTGGCGCTGCACCTGCCGTTCGAGGTGGCCGACTACGTCGACTTCTACGCCTCCGAGCACCACGCCACCAACCTGGGGAAGATCTTCCGCCCCGGGTCGGAGCCGCTGACGCCCAACTGGAAGCACCTGCCGATCGGCTACCACGGCCGCTCCGGCACCGTGGTGGTGTCCGGCACCCCGGTGGGCCGCCCGCAGGGGCAGCGCAAGGCGCCGGCCGACGCCGTGCCGTCCTTCGGGCCGACCCGCCGGCTGGACATCGAGGCCGAGGTCGGCTTCGTCGTCGGCGCGCCCTCGGTGCTGGGCGAGCCGGTCACCATGGACCGCTTCCACGAGCACGTCTTCGGCGTCTGCCTGGTCAACGACTGGTCCGCGCGGGACATCCAGGCCTGGGAGTACGTGCCGCTCGGCCCGTTCCTCGGCAAGTCCTTCGCCACCTCCGTCTCGCCGTGGATCGTGCCGCTGGCCGCCCTGGAGCACGCCCGGGTCACCCCGCCGGCCCGCGACGTCGAGCTGCTCCCCTACCTCGACGACCGCGCGGGCGACCGGCCCTGGGGCCTGGACCTCGCCCTGGAGGTCCGGCTGAACGGCCACCGGATCTCCCGCCCGCCGTTCGCCTCGATGTACTGGACGGCCGCCCAGCAGCTCGCCCACATGACGGTCAACGGCGCCTCGCTGCGCACCGGCGACCTCTTCGCCTCCGGCACCGTCAGCGGACCGGAGCCGGAGACCCGGGGCGCCCTGATCGAACTGACCTGGAACGGCGAGAACCCGCTCAAGCTCCCGGACGGCACCACCCGGACCTTCCTGGAGGACGGCGACGAGGTGACCATCACCGCGACCGCCCCCGGCCCGGAGGGCACCGTCGTCGGCTTCGGCGAGGTCACCGGGCGCGTCACCCCCTGACCCGGCGGGGCCACCACCCGGGCCCCGTCGCGGCACCACCCGCAGTACGGAGGGCGGCACCGGTCACACCGGTGCCGCCCTTCTCACTTCGGGCAGGAACCGACCGCTTCGAGGCCCGTCACATCGACCTGAGGAACAGTCCGCTCCGCGCGGTCCGGCCCGGTCCGCAGCACGAGCTGCGCCTGGTCCCCCCGGACCAGCTCCCCGCACAGGTCGGTGCTGCCGGTCCGCACCCGGACCAGGTGCGACGGCGCCGCCTCCGTGGTCGCCCAGGCCAGCGCCAGCGCCCCCACGACCAGCACCAGTCCGACCGCACAGCACCCCGAGGCCCGGGCCAGCGCCCGGGTCACCCGGCCCACCTCCCGCTCCGTCCAGCGCCGCAGCGCCTGCCCGCCGAGCAGGATCTCCTCACCGGGCACCCCGTGCGCCGCCCGGACCGCCAGCAGCGAGCCCGTCACCAGGAGCAGGAACGCCAGCGCGAGCAGCGCCGTCGCCGTGTTGCCCGCCCAGGCCGGGAGCTGGTCGAGGCTGTCCCGGCCCTTCAGCAGCACCAGGACGGCGAGCAGCGCGGTCAGCCCGGTGAGGCCGGTGCGCCAGCCCTCGGCCTGCCGGCGCAGCTCCGGGAGGCGGGTGAACTCCAGGTCCAGGGCGAGTTCGGCCCACCGCCGGTCGGAGCGGGCGCTCACGGGGCGATCCGCCAGCTGGCACCGCAGCCGACGAAGCGCACATCGGCGGGGATGCTCGGGTGCCCGTGCCCGCACTCGCAGAAGTGCACCTCGCCGTGCAGCGGCTCCGGCTCCGCCTGCGCCGTGCCGCCCGAGCGCCCGGAGAGGCGGTCGAACAGGCCCTTGGTCCCCGTGCCGGGGTTCCCGCGCCGGTACTCCGTCCCGGTCCGGCCGTGGCAGCGCGGGCAGGTTCCGGTGACGCGGACCGAGCGGCCGTCCGGCGCGGCGGACTGGCTGAACGAGGCGCCGTCGACCTCGCCCAGGTCGGCCTCGGCGTAGGGCAGGTGGTGGTCGTGCGGGGGCGGGGTGGTGCTCATGTCCGTTCCTGTTCTCCGTCGGGTTCGGTGGTGGGCGCGGGCGGCAGGTCCAGGCCGAAGAGCTCCGCGTAGAGGGCGAGTCGGTCGCGGACCCAGGCGGGCGTCTCGCCGACTCCTTCGGCCGCGAACGCCAGCCGCTCGGCCGTCACCGGGCCGGTGAGACCCGGGAGCATGCCGTCCAGGCCCACCGAGAGGATCGCGAGGTCCTGCCAGCACGGCTGGACCGGTGGCACGTTCGGGAGCGTGCTGGGCGAGTCCTCCAGGACGCCGTAGGGCGAGATGCGCTGCCAGGCCCGGTCGAGGGGCTCGCCGAGGCGGCAGGCGATGCTGAGGAGGTCGAGCGGGACCAGCGGGGCGCCGGGCGGGGAGACCCGGTGGGCCGGATCCAGCGCGGCGACGTCCCAGGGGTCGGGGTCGGTCCCGGGAAGGCGGGCGAAGCCGTCGGCCGACAGGTCGGGCACCAAGGCTCCGATGGCCCTGAACTTTTCGAGGAGCCGGAATGCGTCCCGTACGGCGAGCCGCTTCTCCCGGGCGTAACGGATCAGCCGGGTGGCGTCGAGGCGCGCCCAACGCGGGCTCTCGAACCACTCGTCGAAGTCCTCGTCGTCGGCCTGGTCCACCAGTGCCCGGCGCTCCTCCCAGGCCGGCCGGAAGCCCCTCAGGTGGTCCGGGAGCTCCGGCGGCGCCAGCCCGGGCAGTCCGAGCTGCCCGGTCTCCTCGCCCGCGAGGTCCCAGAGGTAGCCCAGCGTCTGCCGCAGGTGCACGCTCCCGGTGAGGAGGACGGCGGGGGTGGGCAGCACGGGGTAGTCCGCCGCATCGAAGCCCGAGTCCATCCCGGAGAAGGCGTAGCGGCTGGGCACCGGCAGCTCGTCCCAGGCCTCCAGCAGCGCCGCCGCGTCGGGGATGTCCACGCCCGCGGCGCGCAGGTCGTCGACGACGGCGGCCCGTTCCTCCCAGGACATCGCGAACCGGCGACTGAACGCGAGGTCCCGGAGCGATACCCCGTCCTCCAGGCGTATGCCGTCCTCCTGCAGCCAGAGCGCGGTGTCGGCGGTCTCCGGGTCGGGCACGAAGCCCCGGGCCACCGTGCCCGTCGTGTAGCGCCGCCGGTGGGCGACACCGAGCGCAGGAGCCATCTTGGCGATGACCTTCTCGGCCTTCCGCACGGTGATCTCCCACCGCGCGGCCAGGCCGATGGTGGCCGCCCAGGGGAACTCGGCGCGCCCCTCCGCGTCGACCAGCAGGTGCGACGAGAGGATCTCCCGGAAGTCCGGGTCCAGTGCCGCCCACGCGGCCGTCCCCTCCGGCGAGGGCACCGCCCATCCCAGCCACGCCGATCGGGCCAGGATCCGCCGGGCCTCCTCCGGGTCGAGGCCGGCGCTCTCCGCGTGCGCCACCAGGTCCCAGGGCCCGGCCGTCGGACGAACGATCCGCCCCTTCTCGTCCCTGACGTACAGGACGGAGATCTCCCGCTCGTCGCACACGTGGTCGCGAGCGGTCGCGGGCGCGTCGGGCAGCGGCCGTTCGAGGAACGGCGCGTACCCGGCGAGGCGTTCGGCGAGTTCGCCCAGGCTCCTCCGGCCCGTCGCCGAGACGCGGACCAGGCCCCGGTGGTCCTGCGGCCCGTGCCGGTACGCGTCCGTCTCGGAGCTCAGGTGGCGGTCGCGACCGTCCGGCCACAGCAGCAGCTCGACGATCGCCTGATCACGGTGGTCCGGGACCCGGGCCAGGTCACCCGCGCGGACTGCGGGACCGGCCAGCTGCGGGTGCGCCATCCGCAGACCGCGCAGAGCCCTGAGCACGTGGGCCACGGATCGATCCTGCTCGTGCGCCGCCTGGACGACATAGCGCCAGTCGCGGGAGGTCGCCTGCGCCAGCGCGGCCCAACCGGGTTCCGGTACCGGATACCCCTCCAGGGAGTACGGGGTCGCCAGGTCGGCCACGGACTGCAGGGTGCCGTGGACCGCGGCGCGCCACGGAGCGACGGTCGGGTCGATGTGCTGCCGCGAGTTCCTGGACCGCGGCGACGCCACCTGGCTGTCCCTCGGGAACCAACCCATCGCGTCCAGGTCGATCGGCCCGCCGATCTTCCGCGCGACCAGCACACCCCGACCGGCCCACTCCTCGGCGATCGTCCGGGCCGCCACCAGGTCCTGGGCCTCCAGGGCCCACAGCCACTCGACGGTGAGAGCCTCCCAGTCCGCCAGCGCCGAGCTGCCGAGACGCCACTGCTCCGCCTGCCAGGTCTCGTCGTAGCGCTCCAACGTCTCCCGGTTGACGCTCAGCTTTCCCGCATGCACCCCGGTCAGGTTGAGCACATAGCCGAACGGGAAGACGTTCGCCGCGATCCCGTCGCACAGGACCGCTCCCTTGCCCCAGACCCACCACAGGGTCCCCGGGACGGCCTCGACCGCGGTCCCGGCCTCGATCTGCTGCTTCTTGCCTCCCGGCGCCAGCACGCCCGGCTCCCACACCCGGGCCGGTCCGGAGTCCCCCCGCACCTCCAGCCGGAACTCGCTCACGAACACGACCGACCGCAGCGCCTCGACGCACGCGTCCCCGGTCATCAGGCCGGGCTTCAGGTACAGCCGGACGGCGGTGCCGCCCCCGGCCAGTGCGGCCGCCGCCCCGGCGTCGGCCTGCCGGATACGGAACAGGCTGCCGCTGCCCGCGATGTCCACCCGCATCGCCTCGGCGGCCGGGCGGCCGTCGGTCCCCACCGGGCGGGTCGTAATCGTCATCTCGTCGGCCAGCATGAAGTAGCTGAACACGCCGATGCCGAAACGGCTGTTGGGGTAGAGCCGAAGCGCGCTGTCCTGCCGGAGCCAGGCCGCCTGTTCGCGCCGGAACTCGCCGGACTGCTCGAAGCGGCGACCCGCGCGGGTGAAGGTCCCCTTCAGCTGCTCGGCGGTCATGCCGACGCCGTTGTCCAGGCACTCGACGTAGCGGCCCCGCTCGTCCTCGCCGGTGGTGACGCGGATGGAGCCGGACCAGCCACCGGCACTGCGTCCGCACGCCCGCAGGTACCGTTCGCGCATCGCGCGGTAGCGGCAGGCGTCCATGGAGTTCTGGTACAGCTCGCGGAGCGCGGCCTCGTGCTTTCCGTCGTACAACTGCTCGCCCATGAGCAGCCGCCGCACCTCGGTCTGGGCAAGCGAGAAGCGCAGCAGCGGCGTGTCGTACGCCCGTCGGCCCGACTCCTCCGCCGGCCGCAGGCGGCTGTCGGTGACCCGGGACGGCAGGCCGCCGAGCAGCGCGGCCTCGGCGGCGGGCAGGCGGCGTTCCTCCGCCGCCAGCAGTTGGACGAGTTCGTCGGCCTCCTCGACCACGGCGGCAAGGGCCGCGTGGATCGCCGGATGCGGGCAGACGGCGTCGAGTTGCAGCTCCCGGACCGGGCCGTCCCGGTCGTCGGCGTCCCAGTGGGCGTTCTCCAGGGCCGAGAGCACCTCGCGCGCGAGCACCGAGTCGGAGACCGCGAGGTGCTCGGAGAGGACGTCCGGCAGGGTCCGCGCGTCCAGCGCCAGCAGCCCCGCCAGCCGGACCAGGGCGGTCAGCGGTCGGACGCGCAGCGGACGGGCCTTTCCGCGCACCACGTGCCGGTCGGGGCAGGACACCTGGCCCTGGTCGGCGAGGTGTCCGAGCGACAGTCCGGCCGCGATCGCGCGCAGGGCGCCCGCCAGTTCCCCGGCCCGGCCGCCCCTCCCGTTCTCCTGCCCGTTCCCGAGCAGCGCGGCTGCAGCCTCGTCACCCAGGGCGGCCGGCACCGCCTGCTCGTCGGTCTGGAAGCGCTCGGCGATCCAGCGGTGGACCAGCCAGAGGACGGTGGCCTCCGACTCCGGCTCGACGCCCTCCCAGCGGTAGTACCGCCGGATCTTGTCGGCGACCTGGGGGTACTGCTCCAGAATCAGTTCGTAGTGGCGCCTCGGTTCGTCGGCGGCGGGATCGTGGTGGACGAAGTGCGGGTGAAGTTCCGCGGCCCGGCTGAGCCGTCCGGTCCAGGCCGCCTCGTGGGCGAAGACGGCGGCGACGAGGGCCGCCACTTCCAGCGACGACAGTCCCGCCTCCTTCGACACCAGCTGCGGCAGCCGGTCGCGCAGCAGCCGGACCGGGAAGTCGTCGTCGGCCCACGGGTCCGGCAGCCGCTTCTGCGCCCGGTCGACCTGCCGGGCGACGCTCTCCACGAACGCGGTCAGGCTCTCCTGGAACGCCTTGACCTCCTCGTCCTCGGCGTCCGCCGCCAGCGCCCACAGCTCCGGTGCGCGCACGGCCTCGGACCAGGCCCCGAGCAGCCGCCGTCCGTCGGCCACGACCGCCGTCCGGGTCTCCTGCTCGCGGTCGTTGCCGTAGTAGATCTGCGGCAGTTGGGCTCGCCGGGACGACTCCCTGGTGAGCCCGTACGCCGTCCCGAACACCTCCTCCACCGTCGTCGACTCGCTGAGCGGATCGAAGGCCCGGGCCAGCGCGGAGGTGAACAGGCTGCCCTCCGCGGTGAAGCCGCTGCGCTCCCCGGGGCCGCACCCCGTCATCACGGCGAAGCCGCTCCCCGGTGGCCCCTGGGTGATCCGGCTGCCGAAGACGGCCTCCCCCTCGGCCTCCGCCGACCGGCAGGCGTCCATGACCCAGAGCACCGTGCCGGCCCGGCAGTCCCTCAGGTACCGGCTGATGTCCGCGTCCAGCAGGGAGTCCAGGATGTAGGGCTGGTCCCAGTCGCTCGGGCCTTCCATCGGCCCGCGGGCGTCGGCCGGGACCAGGTAGTCGGTAGCGCCGATCCGCACCCCGTGCCCCGTGAAGTACAGCAGCAGGGTGCCGCCCGGCTCGGTCTGCCGGGCCGCGGCGGTGATCCGTTCGGCGATCTCGCCCCGGCTCCGATCCTGGAGGACCTCGACCGTCGCGTAACCGCTGCCCACCAACGCCGCCTTGAGCGCCCGCAGGTCGGCGGCCACCGTCGAGTCCAGCGACGGCAGGACGTGCGCCGTCGCCGGGGCGTCCCCCACTCCGATCAGGAGCGCCGTCCGTGCCACGGCGCCCGTACTCTCCCCCACCCTGCCCCCTCGTTCTCCGCAACCCCCGCCCACGACGGACGCCCATGATCGCACCGACCCGCCCCGCCACCGACAACAAGTACGGTGTCCGAAGGATCGGTCGGCGACGACGGACGGGAGTGGGGACGATGGGTGACGAGGTGCTGGTCCGGCGGGACGGCGGGGTGGGACGGATCGTGCTCGACCGGCCCCGGGCGCTCAACTCGCTGACGCACGGCATGGTGCTGGACGTGCGGGCCGCGCTGGACGCGTGGGCCGAGGACGACACGGTGCGGGTGGTGGTGCTGACCGGCGCCGGGGAGCGCGGCCTGTGCGCGGGCGGCGACATCCGGGCCTTCCACGACGACGCCAAGCTCGGCGGGGCCGGCACCCGCGCGTTCCTCCGCGACGAGTACCGGCTGAACGAGCTGATCTCCCGCTACCCGAAGCCGTACGTGGCCGTGATGGACGGCATCACCATGGGCGGCGGCGTCGGCGTCTCCGCCCACGGCTCGGTGCGGATCGTCACCGAGCGGTCGGTGGTGGCGCTGCCGGAGACCCGGATCGGCCTGGTCCCGGACGTCGGCGGCAGCCGGCTGCTGTCCCGCGCGCCGGGCGAGCTGGGCACCCACCTGGGGCTGAGCGCCGCCTCGATGACGCCCGGCGACGCGCTGCTGTGCGGGTTCGCCGACCACTTCGTGCCCTCGGCGAAGCTGCCGGAGCTGCTGGCCGGGCTCGACGGTTCTCCGGTCGCGGAGGTCGTCGCCCGGTACGCCGAGCCGGCACCGGCCGCGCCGCTCGCGGAGCAGCGCGAGTGGATCGACGCCTGCTACGCGGCCGACAGCGTGGAGGAGATCGTGGCCCGGCTGGTGGCCAGCGGCGTGCCGGAGGCCAAGCAGGCCGCCGAGGAGCTGGCCGAGCGGTCGCCGACGATGCTCAAGGTCACGCTGAGCGCGCTGCGCCGGGCCCGGTCGCACGGCTCGCTCGCGGAGAGCCTGGAGCAGGAGTACCGGGTGTCCTGCGCGGCGGTCGCGCACCACGACCTGGTCGAGGGCATCCGGGCGCAGGTGGTCGACAAGGACCGGAACCCGCGCTGGTCGCCGGCCACGCTCGCCGGGGTCGACGAGCGGGCGGTGGCCGCGTTCTTCGAGCCGCCGGCCGACGGTGACCTGCGGCTCACCCGGGCGGACGGGTGACGACCGTCTCGCGGATCGAGACTGGCGCGAGGCGGCCCGTTTCGGAGATCGTTGGACGGTCTTGGCGCGCCCCGAGAGGGGCCGAGCAGCGGAATGGGAGTCAACGGCGATGACCGAGACCTACGAGACGATCCTGGTGGACCGCAAGGGCCGGGTCGGGCTGATCACGCTCAACCGGCCGGAGGCGCTGAACGCGCTCAACACCACGCTGATGAACGAGGTCGTGGCCGCCGCCACCGCGTTCGACCGGGACCCGGAGATCGGCTGTCTGGTGATCACCGGCTCGGAGAAGGCGTTCGCGGCGGGCGCGGACATCAAGGAGATGCAGGGCAACCGGTTCCCGGACGTCTACCTGGACGACTGGCTCGGCCCGTGGGACCGCCTCGGCGCGCTGCGCAAGCCGGTGGTCGCGGCGGTGTCCGGCTTCGCCCTGGGCGGCGGCTGCGAGCTGGCGATGCTCTGCGACATCCTCATCGCGGCGGACACCGCGAAGTTCGGCCAGCCGGAGATCAAGCTCGGCGTCATCCCGGGCATCGGCGGCTCGCAGCGGCTCACCCGCGCCGTCGGCAAGGCCAAGGCCATGGAGCTGTGCCTGACCGGCCGGATGATGGGCGCCGAGGAGGCCGAGCGGGCCGGCCTGGTCTCCCGGATCGTCCCCGCCGACCAGTTGCTGGCGGAGGCCCTCGCCACCGCCGAGAAGGTCGCCGCGATGTCCACCCCGGCCT
>NZ_JZWY01000411.1:0-8345 GCF_000966955.1 Streptomyces sp. NRRL S-495 | reverse complement strand
CGACCAGAAGGAAGGCATGGCCGCCTTCGCCGAGAAGCGCCCGCCGGAGTTCAAGCACCGCTGACCCGGCACCGGTCGGCGTGGGCCCCTTCGTCCTCCGGGCGAAGGGGCCCACGTGCTGCTCAATCCCGCTTCCGCACGGGCCGGGTGGGATCGTCCAGCCAAGCCCACTGCCCCTCGGCCGTTACGGTCCACCCGAACCGCTCCGGCCCGGGCCTCCCCTGCTCCTCCCACCAGAGGTGGGCCGCCTCCACCTCGTCCCAGAGCCGACGCGGGCCGTACTGCCGCACACGTCCTCCGGGGTCCACGGCGGCCCAGGACCGAGCGTCGGTGGTCGCCGCCCAGAGCCGGGCAGCGTCCTCCTCCCACGCGGTCCACACGTCGCCGAGGCAAAGGCCGAGGGCGAACCGGGCCTCCCACTGGTCCCCGGTGACGTGCTGGGGGTCGAAGGACGTCCCGCGCTCCTCGGGCACGTGGTCGTCGCGTACGACGTCGCGAAAGATCCGCAGGTCCTGGCGCTGGGTCCGCATCAGCATGAACGCCGAGTGGGGGCTGAACCGCCCTTCTGCCCCGTCCTGTCCGACGGTGAGCTTCAGCAGCCCCCAGCAGATCATCGGGTTGTCCCACGGCGTGAGGACGATGCCGCCGGGCTCGGTCTGCTCGATCCATTCCCACGGCACCCGGCGGACGGAGCAGGTCGAGACGATCCGGTCATAGGGCGCCCGGCGGCTCCAGCCGTCGGCGCCGTCGCCGTGGACCACCTCCACGCCGAGGCCGGCGGCGTTCAGGGACGCCCACGCCTGCCGGGCGACCTCCGCGTCGATCTCCACCGAGACGACGCCCCCGGGCCCGAGCCGGTGCGCGAGCAGCGCAGCGTTCCAGCCGGTGCCGGTGCCGATCTCCAGCACCCGCATGCCCGGCCGGAGGTCGAGGTCCTGGAGCATCCGCACGACGATCGAGGGCGCCGAGGCGGAGGACGAGGGCCAGGGATCGGACGACTCCCGGCCGTCGTTGACCTGGGTGACGATCGGCACGTCGGCGTAGGCCGCCTCGAACCAGCGCCGGTCGTCGCTGCCGAGGTCGCACGGCTCATAGCCACCGCCGCCGTCCGCCAGCCAGATCCGATCGGGGAGGAAACGATGGCGCGGCACCGCCTCGACCGCCTCCCGCCACACCTGGGGAACGGGCCCGCCGAGCGCTTCGCCGACGGCCCGGAGCAGGCCGCGCACAGCGGCCTGCTCCGGTCGATGCACGGAGTCCGTCACTTCTTGTCGTCGTCCTTCCGGTGCTTGGGCTCGGGCATCGGCCGCGAGCCGTCGGGCGACGGCTTGGCGGTGCCGGGGTCCTTCTTGCCCCCGTGCTTGCCGTTGCTGTCCTTGTCGGTTCCCCAGGCCATGCTTCCTCCTTGCGAGTTGGGACGGGTTGGGTGACGACTACCGGTCCGGCGGCCGAGGCGTGGGCGGGTTCGCGGGCTTGGGCTTCGGAGGCTTCGGGTCCGCAGTGAACACAGCGAGTTCCCTTTCGAGTTGAGGAAGGGGCGTTCAATTCCCCGCCTGTGCCGCTGATCCGGCGGCACAGGCGGAGTCAGTGGGAGCGGTTGATCAACACCAGCGCCGCGGCGAGAACATGGAAGGCCGCCGCCAGCGAGACCCCGTACGCGGCCCAGACCCGAACGGGATCGGGGACAGGAAAGGAGTCGTCGGGATCGAGACCGTCGTCCGGAAGCTGCAAGCTCACCGCACGATCGTCAGATCGGCGTGAACGACCTTCCCCGCCGGCTCGACGGCCGCGCCCCACCGACCACAGGTGAGGCGATCCACCAGGGCCAGGCCCCGGTGGCACTCCTCGTCGGCGGAGGCCCGGATCAGCACCGGCAGCGCACATGAGCCGTCCCGCACCGCGATCCGCAGCGCGTTCCGCGAGACATGCCGCACGAACAGCGTCATCTGCTGCCTGCACCCGGTCTTCGCAGCATTCGTTACCAGCTCACTGGCAATCAGCACACCGGAATCGATCAACTGGTCCAACCCCCACCCGGCCAGCGTGCCCCGAACGAAGCGACGAGCACGACCCGCCGACTCCGGCAGGTAGGGCAACAAGAGCTCGGCCTCTGCCGGAAGATTCGAGACCGAACCGGCGCCCGGAGGCGCGTGAGCCTTCAACAACGCATGTGCCATGGCAACTCCAGAGTGAGCCGGGTTCACCCATAACGACGGGCGCTTACCAGATCCGGCGAAGTTCCGAGCAATTGAGGCCGCAGCTCGCCACGTCGGGACTACGCTGTCGGAGCCACATCGCGACTTCGCTTCGCACTTGAAACGCTACGTCGCGTAGTGCATGGTTCCGACGGACTGTCAGTACGAGTTGGTCGGCCGGTCAAGGTCGGCAGGAGTCCTCATGGCTGCTCATTCGCAGACAAGGCACGAAACAACACTGACCGGGAGTCAGCCTTCGCCTGCACGGGAGCCGGAGGGTGCCATCGCCGGCTATCTCTTCAAGGTCATCCGAGAGCAGATTCCCCGCACCCAGGAGGAGTTGGCGGAGGACCTCGGAGTGGACAAGAGCACCCTCCAGGGGTGGGAATCCGGACGGCGTCCACTGTCGTCCACCAAGGCCGGCAACCTTGTGGCAATGCGTCGAAGGCTCATCCGCCTCGGCGCTCCGCCGACCCTGGTGGACATGCTGTCTACGGCCATGGACGCCGACCTCCTCCTGGGTGAGGTACTCAATGCGGATACCGCGATCATCCATCTGGACGAACATCCGCTCGGGGCATGGGTGCTGACACGCGACACCACGCACATGATCGGCTGGGCGGTCAGCGGGGTCCTGCCAGGAGTGGTGGCTTCCTGCTCGACGATTCCGGCCGCGCGAAGAGGGCCCGTTTCCTCGTCACCGCTCCTCGAACCAGGTTTGCGAGAACGGTTCTTCCAGAGTCTTCGCGGTGCCGCCGATGCGGCGGAGCGGGCCGGATCGGAGGCAGCACTGCTTCGCAGGCAGGTCTGGTACCTCTCCTCGTACGACCAGGAGTGGAATGCTGCGGACTGGTTCGACGGTCTGCGTCGACGGGGTGCACTCACCACAACCCCCGGCTGGTCGCCCCAATGGGCCGAGGCGAGGTCAGTAGCGGCATCCCTGGCCCGTCAGGGTGATCCGACATTGCTCAGGGAGTTCATCGACCAGTCGATCGTCGACCACGATCGGGCCGAGTCGGCCAACCTGAACTATTGGGCACACTGGCTCGGGCTGGACCGGAGGCCTCAGAAGGACGACTGTTTCATGACGGAATGCAGTCGGCCCGCCTGGGACGCCACGGCTCTCCTCAGGGAACTCGCCGTGCGGCTCGACCGAGCCGTCGAGTACACCGACCTGTATGTTCATTCGGTCTGGGCACTGATCATTTCCCGCCGCAATCTACTCGACTCCGATCCCTATGTGGCGAAGGAGTTGGCAGGCCGGGTTGGGATTGTGCTCGAAGACGGATCTCTCTCCTCGGAGTCCCGGCGCAAGCTGGAGTGTGTGTACTACGGTCTCCGGGCAGGCGGCTACAGCGTTTGAGAGAGGGCGGTCATGGCGGACGACCAAGAGCTGAAGGGCACGACGGGGTACCTCTTCGAGGCGGGGATGCTGAAGCGGGCAAAGCGGTCGGGCTGGTGGATCGCCGGTGTGAAGGACCCCGAGACGATCGCAGAACACTCCTTCCGTACCGGCGTCGTCGGTGCGGTGCTCGCGATGATGGAGGGCGCCGACCCGGCGAAGGTCGCGCTGCTCTGCCTCTTCCACGACACGCAGGAGACTCGCGTCGGCGACATTCCGCACATCGGGCGACGGTACGTCACCGCCGCGTCCAACGAGGACGTCACGGCCGACCAGGTCAGCGCCGCTCATCCCGCCGTCGCGGCGGGGATCCGGGCGGTCGTCGAGGAATACGAGAACGGAGAGAGCCTGGAGGTGGTCGTCGCCCACGATGCCGACAAGCTCGAATGCCTGATCCAAGCGGTCGAATACCGCGAGCAGGGCTACCAGAACGTCCAGCCGTGGATCGACAGCAGCCTCGCCCGCCTCAAGACCGAGTCGGCCCGGCAACTCGCCGAGGCAGCGCTCGGCATGTCCTCCCTGGAGTGGCAGAAGGTCTACCTGGAGTAGCCGGTGGTGGAGCTCAGAAGCCGTCGTTGGCCTGGGGGAGAGCTCGGTGGTCAGCGATCGGCAGCGGAGGAGGTGTCCGACCGGGTAGCCGAGGTACGCCGTGCACGTCGTGGACGCGCTTCGAAGTAACCTGGCGCCGGCCGGCCTGGCACACGACGGCCGGCGCCTGCTGGGAGGTAGGGCTCTCTACTGGGCCGGTGTCGAGCTGAGTCAAGGCCCCCAAGATGACTGCCTTCGATGTGGGAAGTCGGAGCGGCCGGCTTCCCACACCGAGAAGCGGAACCGCAGGTGCCCTCAGGTGTTCTCCGTCAGCGTCGTGTTGAGGCGGGCCAGACCGCTGCGGGTGGTGGCCACGACGACGCTGTCGCCCGGTTCCAGCGTCCGGGTGCGGTCCGCATAATTCCAGTGGTAGAGGCGGGGGCTGCGGGCCAATCGAACCGCCAGGACCCTGACGCCGCCGGGGTCCTCCAGGTCGTGGCGGTTGAGGCCGATCAGGCCGGTGCCGATCTCGGCGGGGAGTTCGGCGATCAGCAGGACGTGCCGAAAGACCGAGAGGGTGCCGAGGACCTCGCGGCCCATCAGGGCGGCGGCGAAGGCCGGGGCCGAAAGGTACGAAGTCGAACGCGAGGCGACGTTGTCCAGGGTGGCGTAGACGTGGCTCGCGAAGGAGTCGTCGAAGAGGCGCAGCACCACGCGGACGTCGGGCCGGACGGCGCGGGCCTCCAGTGCCGCCTCCAGGTTGGTGGCGTCGTCGCCGCTGACGGCGACCACCGCGCGGCTGTGCTTGAGGCGGGCGCGGCGGAGTTGTTCGGCGAGGGGGCCGTCGTCGACGACGACCGGGACGCCGAGGGCGCGGACGGCGGAGATGCCCCGGGCCTGGGGGTCGCTCTCCAGGCCGACCACCGGCACGCCGAGCCCGTGCAGTTGGGCGACCACCCGGGTGCCGACGTTGCCGAGGCCGACCACGACGACGTGGTCGCGGGTGCCCGCGCCCGGGCTGCGGTGCTGGCCGCGGCGGCCCGAGGCGAGCACCTCGACCATGATGGCGGTGGCGACTGGCGCGAAGGTGATGCCGCAGAAGGTGATCACCACCTGGGCGATCCGCTGCCAGGTGCCGCCGGTGCCGCTCCCGTCCCCCGCGCCGGGCTGGTCCGGCTGGGCGGCGCCGGCGAGGTCGAGCAGGGAGGCGTAGAAGGTCCAGGCGAAGTCCCCGTTGAGGTACCAGAGCAGCCCGAACGAGAACAGCACTGCGGCCAGGGCGGTGATCAGTACCACGCGGAGGCGGGCGCTGGTGAAGAAGCGCAGGGTGTCGAGGAGCCGCCAGCGCAGCCGCCGCCACCAGGGGATCCGGACGGCGGGTTCGCTGGGCAGGGTCTGGAGCGCCGCGACGCCCCCGGCGGCGGGGGACGGTTCGTCGGGCGCGGGGGCGGGTTCGGCGGCGCGGCGGGCCTCGGTGGCGGAGCGGATCGGGCCGCCGTCGCCGAACTCGCCGGCCAGGCGGACGAAGGAGGCGGAGTCGCCCTCCTGGTCCGGCAGCAGGCGGATCCGGCCGAGGTCCTGGCGGTCGATGCGGTCGGCGACGACGCAGATCCGGTCGGCGGCTATGTCGTCGTCGTAGGCGATGTGCAGGAAGCGGTCGCCGACCTGGACGGAGTTGGGCCGGGACAGCGCCGCGTCCGCGAAGGCCGGGGCGGCGGTGGCGGAGCCGGAGAGCGCGGTGCCGTTCCGGAGCAGCCGCTCGATGTTGGAGCCGAGGCGCTGGTTGAACATCCGCAGCACGATGCGGATGTTCGGGTTGTGCCCCTGGGCGGAGAGCGCGGCGTGGATGTTCTCCTGGTCGCTGCCGTCGACGAGGGCGATGCCGCGCGCGGTCTCGATCCGGACGGCGCGCAGGGCCTCCTCGGTGACGCTGGCGTACTCGACGACGGCGGCGACGCCGTCCAGCTGCTCGATCCGGGGTGCGTGGTCGCGGGTGCGGTCCGGGACGAGGACGACGACCGGTACTTCGTAGTGCTCGACGAGTTCGAGGACCAGGCGGTGGGCGAGTGCGTTGCCGCCGCAGACGATGTAGTGCTGACCGATCGGCTCGACCGGAGGGGTCCCCCACCCTTCAGAAGTCATATCGACGGATCTTATCGACGGTTAGTGAGGGTGAGGTGACGTTCGGGGAACCCCGGGGGAAATCCGTTCGATCGCCCGAACGGGTGCGCCCCGCGAGCGCGGTCCGGCGCGGGCGGTGATCGTGAGGTGATCGTGAGGAACGCCGTCCACCGATCGTGAGGAACGCCGTCCGCCGCCCGCACTCCAGGAGGATGCCACCGTGGTCTCCCCGATCATCACTCCCGACGGTTCCCCGGTCCGGGGTCCGCTAGGGATGCTCGCCAAGGCCGCCTGGCAGGTGCTGCTGCTCGCCGGGCTGGTCTCGCTCGCGCTCGGGATCGTCGTGTTCGTCTGGCCGAAGCAGACGCTGATGGTGGTCGGCGTGCTGTTCGGCCTCTATCTGCTGGTCATCGGCATCGTCCAGTTGGTCGCCGCGTTCGGCACCCATGCAAGCACCGCGATGCGGGTGCTGGCCTTCATCAGTGGGGCCATCTGCGTGCTGCTCGGTCTGCTGTGCTTCCGCAGCGCGGTGCAGTCGCTGCTGCTGCTGGCGATCTGGATCGGCATCGGCTGGCTGTTCCGCGGCATCACGCAACTGGTCGCCGCGATCTCGGACGAGACGATGCCGGCCCGCGGCTGGCAGGCCTTCGCGGGTGCGGCGAACACGCTGGCCGGCGTGCTGCTGATGGTCTGGCCGGTCGGCTCGATCAAGGCGCTGACGGTCCTGGCCGGGTGCTGGCTGCTATTCCTGGGGCTGGTCGAGATCGTGACGGCCCTCCAGGTGCGCAGTTCGGCGAAGCAGATCCCGTCCGGCATCTGAGGGCGGGAGAGAAGGACGACGGGACGGCGGGCGGGCCCTCGGGCCGGGCCCGCCGTCGGCGCGCTGGCGGTCAGCGCCGCCGGCCAGCGCCGCCGGTCAGCGCCAGACCGGGGCGTCCGTGCCCCAGCGGCCCGGCGGGCGGGACCAGTCCGTGGGGGCGCCCGCGTAGCCGAGGGGCGGGCGGGCGTGGTGGAGCCGGCCGTAGTCCGGCGAGGCGGTGTCGGTGATCCACCGGGTGGGGTCGTAGGGCTCGTCGTTCGGCAGGACGTGCGGGTCGGCGGTGGGGGCGATGCCCTGCAGCAGCCAGGAGGCGGTGCCGGCCAGGGAGTAGCGCAGGTGGCGGCTTCCCGGGCGACCGGTGCGCTGGTCGGTGAGGGCGCGCAGGACCCCGGCCGCGATCAGGTAGCCGGTGCCGTGGTCGAGGGCCTGGGCGGGCAGCACACCAGGGCGGCCGTCGGCGCCGGCCTCGACGGCGGCGATGCCGCAGCCCGCCTGGACCAGGCTGTCGAAGCCGCGGCGTCCGCTCCACGGGCCGGTCCAGCCCCAGGCGTTCAGCTCGACGACCACCAGGCCCGGTCGGCGGGCGAGCAGCTCGTCGGCGGCGAGGCCGTACGCGTCCAGGGCGCCGGGGCGGTAGGCGGTGACGACGACGTCGGCGGTGGCGAGCAGGTCGTCGAACGCGGCCCGGTCGGCCGGCCCGGCGAGGTCGAGGCGGGTGGAGCGCTTGCCGAAGCCGGTGTCGGCGTGGGCGTCCTCGGCCTCGGGCAGACGGGGCGAGTCGACCCGCAG
The DNA here is from genome assembly GCF_000966955.1 of Streptomyces sp. NRRL S-495. Taxonomy (NCBI): domain Bacteria; kingdom Bacillati; phylum Actinomycetota; class Actinomycetes; order Kitasatosporales; family Streptomycetaceae; genus Streptomyces; species Streptomyces sp. NRRL S-495. Next base: position 490 of record NZ_JZWY01000411.1, on the reverse strand, counting down.
CACGTCGGCGCCGAGCAGGGCGAGGGTGCGGGTGGCGACCGGTCCGGCGATCACCCGGGTGAGGTCGAGGACGCGGATCCCGGCGGCGGGCAGGTCGGCGGGGGCGAGTGGACGGGGCGCGGCCGTGTCGACGGTCCGGAGCTCGACCAGCGGCAGGACCAGCTCCCGGGCCGGCGCGACCGCGACGGCGAGCGCTCCCGCCGTGTACGCGCGCTCCTGGACGGTGGCGGCCGGCTGTTCGCGCAGTACGGCGGCGAGCCGTTCGGGCCCGGTGTCGGCGGGCAGGCCGAGGGCGGTGAGCAGCCGGGCCCGGTGGTGGGGGTAGTTGGCGTGGGTGCGCAGCCAGCCGTCGGCGGTCTGCCAGAAGCCCGAGAGCGGCGCGAAGCTGACCGGGGCGCGGCCGTCGATCCGCAGGTGGCGTTCGCTGACGAAGGCCGTGGCGACCGCGCCCTGGTCGACCCGGACCTCGGGCACCGGGCCGCCGGAGCGT
>NZ_JZWY01000420.1:0-22762 GCF_000966955.1 Streptomyces sp. NRRL S-495 | reverse complement strand
TCCCCCACCTCACCGCCCCCCGCCTCGCCACCGCCATCCGCCGAACCCTCGACAACCCCCACCACCGCACCCACGCCCACACCCTCGCCACCGCCCTCGCCACCGAGGACGGCCCGGCCAACGTCCTGGCCACCATCGACCGCCTGGCCCAGTAGCCCCGAGCCGGCCGGGAACTCGCCAACTCGCCTTCCACCACCGCCGAGCCCCGAACACCCGAGCCGCACACCAACGGCGAACCCGCGCAACACCACCGGGGTGCGACCACTGCCGGTAGATGGCATTCCGTCAGCACCCTGAGCTGCTGTTTTGCCAGTTCCGAGCGGCGCTCGAACGCATGGTCAGCAGAATCTGGTCGGCACATTCGTACAGGACGGTGCGGACACTCCTGCACGGGTGTCGCCTGATTGTCGGGAACATGCCCCTCAAGCCAAGTACCGCGAGGCGGACGGCCCCGTTCCACACGGCCAGGGAGGGCGCGCTCCGGGCACCCGTTCCGCCGTTTCCGCACGAACGTGGCCGTACTTCCGGCATGATCTCCCGCAGCGCCACGGCGGCCGCCCACAGGCCCGGCGTCGACTCCGGCGCCACCGGCCCCCGGACAGTCAGCGAACCCGCTGGCGCCCCGGACTCGGACTCCCCCGGCCCCGGTGCACGCGAGAGTCGAGCCCCTCTCTCCGGCCCCACTCCCCCGCCCGTCGGCGGGGCGACAACGACATGCACAAACCGACAGGCCCGCAGCGCGCCGTCCGGGTCAGTGCCCCTCGCGGACCTCGAAGACGCCGCTGTCCCAGTACACGGACGGCTCCTCGGCATCGCTCGGCCAGTCGCTCTGCAGATGGCGGCGGCCGTGCCCCAGGGCCCCTACCCGGTGCGGGCTCAACCGCCCCGCCACCAGGTCGTCCGCCTCGGCGTCCGTGATCGGCAGCACGGTGCGGTACTGCGCGTCCTGCGAGGCGACCCAGTCGATGTACTCGGTGAACACGCTCACGAAGGCCTGCGAGCACAGGCCGCACCGCTGAACGGAGACGATGAAATGCGAGTCGTCCCGAATCATCCTCTCGAGCCGAACCCCGTCGCGACTGCGGTGGTGCGCCCGCGCCACCGCAGCGTCCTCGGCGCAGCACGCCACGCACCCGAAACCCGCACGGTCACTACCGTCTTGCGAACCCATGGATCCCCCACCCCTTAGCCATCCCCGACCGGCCCCCACCCTAACAACCCACAGTGAGGCCAGGCCGCTGAACCAACGAGCATGCGCCGCCCGACCTGCGGGCAAGCAAGCCGTCGGGCGAGGCCGGACAAGTTCGCCGGCGGAAGCCGGACTTCTTCGAGAGCCCGCGGCCCGGCAGCGCTTCCACGGAGAGCTGCTCCTGGTCGGATGCACAGCGGCGGCCGCGCGTGGCGATACGCGCGGCCGCCGTGTCGCCCTGTTCGGCCATCCATCCGGAGGATGCGCCCTCGACGCCTCGTACGGTGATCACCGTGCCGTCGTCTTCGCGCAAGTCCCGGTCTTCGTCTGCGGGTACGAACGAGCCTCGCACAAGCACTGCTCGGCCACCACCTTGCGCCGGCACCGCGACGAGTGGATCGCGCCCGGCGTGATGGAGGACCTGCGACTGCTCGCACTCGACCGCCTGAGCGCCGACGGCTGCATCTTCAAGACGCCTGCCGGTGGCGAGTGTGCAGGCAGGCGCCCGGTTGATCGGGCCAAACTCAGCTTGAAACGCTCGCAATTGACCGACGGAGCAGGCATACCGCTGATCACCGAACCCGCGCAGGCCAACACTCGCGACCACACCCTGCTACCCGCCGCCCTCGACCGATACGACGCACTGGAGTCGGCCCTTGGACCGCTGCCGGAGCACCCGAGCCTGGCCCTGGACGCCGGATACGGATACGGATACGGATACGGATACCGCATGCTCCACGACGACCTGGCCGCCCGCGGGATCGAGGCCCGCATCGCCCCACACGGCGCGAAAACTCCGATCCAGACCGCAGGCCGTTGGGTGGTGGAGCGCACGAACTCCCAAGCGATCACGGTGACAGTCATCGTCGGTATGTGTCATCTATCGGCGGTAATCCCACGGGGCCTGGCAGGGTGAACACCCTCCGCACACCGCTCACCGATAGCCTGGCGGCAGCGAAAGGAATGCGAAGATTGCCCGAATCAAAGGAAGTTGCACAAAACGCCACCCATCCGTGACCACGCCCCAGGTCACGAACTCTGCTCCCCGTGCCTGCGGGGTTGGTCCACCTCGATCCCCTGGAGGATCTGCCATGAACTCCTGCTCCCCGTGCCTGCGGGGTTGGTCCCGAGCCGGCCCGGTGCCGCCGCCACCGTCGCGACTGCTCCCCGCGCCTGCGGGGTTGGTCCCGCGCAGCAGTTGCTGTACGACCGGTTCGAGATCCTGCTCCCCGCGCCTGCGGGGTTGGTCCCTCCGTCTTCGCGAAGTCGGCCCACGAGCCGTACTGCTCCCCGCGCCTGCGGGGTTGGTCCCGATTCGCGCCCGCGCTGATTACGCATTACAGGCACCCACCAGAGAAGCCGCCAGACACAGAGAAGCGACGTCCTGAACGTGAGACGCCGGACGTTGCCCCCTCGTTGAACGACTACCTCGGCGTCCGATGCAGTGAATTCGGCGATACGTTCATAAGAGGCCTCGCGTGTACGGGAATCCTCGCGAGCACAGCGGCAAGAGGAGGCAGCATGAGCTATCAGCCGGGTCGGCGACAGGTTCTTGGTGGATTTGCGGCGGCTGCGACAGTCACCGTTCTCTCCGGTGGAGGGCGAGCCTTCGCGCAGGGGACAGACTCACGTGGAGACGAACTCGCCGATCGATTGTGCGCCTTGGAGAGGTTGCACTCCGCACGGTTGGGCGTCTTCGCCCAGGACGCCGCCACTGGGCGGAATGTGGCCTATCGCGCGCACGAACTGTTCCCCATGTGCTCGACGTTCAAGACGATTGCCGTGGCCGCGGTGCTGAGGGATCTCGATCGGGACGGCACCTTCCTCGCCGAACGACGGCACTACACGACGAGGGATGTAGCGGAATCGGGCTACGCACCGATCACGGGCCTGCCCGCGAACCTCGAAGCCGGCATGACGGTGGAGGAGTTATGCTCGGCAGCGATCCGGTACAGCGACAACGCCGCCGCCAACCTCCTCCTCCGCGAACTCGGCGACCCCGAAGCGATCACCCATTTCTGCCGCTCCATCAGTGACCGAGTGACCCGGCTCGACCGCTGGGAGCCCGCACTCAACTCCGCTGAACCAGGCCGCCCCACCGACACATCGAGCCCGCACGCCATCGGCCGCACCTATGCCCGACTCACTCTCGGCAAGGCTCTCGACACGGCCGACCGCCAGCGGCTGACCCGCTGGCTACTGACCAACACCACCGGCGCCAACCGCCTCCACGCCGGCCTACCGACCACCTGGACCGTCGCCGAGAAGACCGGCACTGGCAACTACGGCACCACCAACGACGTCGGAGTCACCTGGCGACCGGACGGGGGCCCGATCGTGGTGTCGGTGCTCTCCACCAAGCAGATCGCCGACGCCCCGGCCGACGAACCACTGATCGCCGAAACCGCCAGGCTGATTGCCAGCGCCCTGTCCTAGTGTCCGATGTATCGCAACCCTGCCACCACCGCCGAAGGAGAGTAGCCATGCCATGACCCCGCACGCCCGGTAATCTGACATTGACTCATACTCTTTCTGGATTGCGAAGAATACCCGAATCAGAGGAAGTTGCCAGAACCTCCGCCCACACGTGACAACGCCCCAGCTCACGAACTCCGCTCCCCGCGCATGCGGGGTTGGTCCCCCGGACAGACCGCAACACGCACTCCTGGACGTCCGCTCCCCGCGCATGCGGGGTTGGTCCCCTGGAATGGGCGGCCAGGCAAAGGCGAGAGAGCCGCTCCCCGCGCATGCGGGGTTGGTCCCCACGCGCACATCCTGCTCACCCCGGAGGCCAAGCCGCTCCCCGCGCATGCGGGGTTGGTCCCCAGGCGACCGTGCGGAGCGGCACCATCCAGCTCCGCTCCCCGCGCATGCGGGGTTGGTCCCGTCTCCTCGGCCCGGCGCAGCTCCAGCCCGGTCCGCTCCCCGCGCATGCGGGGTTGGTCCCCAGCCCCAGGACTGCCCCTGGGCCGCGGCCGCCCGCTCCCCGCGCATGCGGGGTTGGTCCCCGCTCGGGCGGGTTCTTGGCCAGGAACATCTCCCGCTCCCCGCGCATGCGGGGTTGGTCCCGCGTCCTCAGCGGACGGCGTGGTGGTGAGGTGCCGCTCCCCGCGCATGCGGGGTTGGTCCCTTCTTGACGGTGTTCGGTGGAGGTCCGAAAGCCCGCTCCCCGCGCATGCGGGGTTGGTCCCTGTGCGATGCCATGTTCGCCAACCAGCGGTGCCCGCTCGCCGCGCATGCGGGGTTGGTCCCGACATCTGCGCCCGCCTGCCCAAGGGCGCCGACCGCTCCCCGCGCATGCGGGGTTGGTCCCTCGTCCAGGACGCGGTGGACCACCTCGACACCCCGCTCCCCGCGCATGCGGGACTGGTCCCACCGAGGAAGACGTGCCGGAGGTTGTAGCGCTCCGCTCCCCGCGCATGCGGGGTTGGTCTCTCCCCCGCAGCGGGCCCCGGGTAGGTCGGTACGCTTCGCTCGACCCGAAGCCAAGATCGCGCGAGGTATCCGTGAGTAGCGAGTGGACCGTCCACGGCAGCCGCACCATCTACAGCAGTCCCTGGGTGGAACTCGATCTGGTGGATGTGGAGCCGCCTGGGCACGAGCGCTACGAGCACCACCTGGTGAAGTTCGCGCCGGTCGCCGCGACCGTCGTCCTCGACGACCGGGACCGCGTCCTGATGATGTGGCGACACCGCTTCGCCACGGACACGTGGAACTGGGAGATCCCCTCGGGAATCGTCGAGGCCGGCGAGTCGCTGGAGGCCGCCGCCGCCCGCGAGGTCGAGGAGGAAACCGGCTGGCGGGTGGCCTCGCTGGAGCCGCTCGCCTACTACCAGCCGATCGGCGGGATGTCTGATGCGGAGCACCATGTCTTCCTCGCCCGCAGAGCGGAGTTCGTCGCACCGCCCGTCGACACCCACGAGGCGGACCGCATCGAGTGGATTCCTCTCCATCAGGTCCAGGCGATGATCGACCGCCGGGAGATCGTGGCCGGCGTCGCCGTCACCGGCCTGCTGCAGGTACTCGCCCGCCGTCCCTAGGTCGGCAGGGCCAGCATCTCCCGAAGCTCCGCGACCATCGGCATCCGGACCGCGCGTTGCGGGACGGCGGCCGCAACCTCGCGCGCCCGGGTCAGGACGATGCCGGTCCGGTGCTCGGCCGGGAGGGTGGCCACCGCGACCATTCCGGCCTGTGCTGCCGCGCTGATCTCACCGACCTTCAGCAGGCCGGCGGCCTGGTCGAGGGCGATCAGCGCGCGGTCGAGGTACTCGCCGGGGGCGTACATCCCGAGGGCCTGGTCGAGAGCCGACCGGGCGCGACGGGTGTCGCCGAGCGTGGTGTGCATGCTGCCGATGTGCCACTGGAGCTGACGTTCGGTGTAGCCGTACGCCAGGTCTCCGGTGTGCTCGGCCCCCAGGCGGGCGAACGCTCGCTGGGCGCGTGTCATCGCGGCCCGGGCGTCGTCGGCGCGGCCGAGGCGGGCCAGAGCCCGGGCCTCCAGTGCCGGCGCCCACGCTGCGGCCGCGCACACCGTGCTGCCCGCCACCACCCGGGCCCGCTCGGCGAGCTGGGCAGCGGCGGCGGGCGTCCCGTAGTACATCGGGATGACCGCCTCGCGGGCCAGGAGCCAGGCCCGGAGGGCCCGGTCTCCGGTCTCCTCCGCGGCGAGCTGGGCACACTGGTACCAGGACCGGGCCTCGCGGTGCTCGCCCATGGCGACGAGGGCGATGCCCGCGGTCGCGGCGAGACGCGCCGCGACGTGGCAGAGCCTGGCCCTGTGGTCGGTCGGCTGCCGGCGGTCGAGCATCTCCCGCACCTCGATGAAGTCGAGGACCGAGTCGGCCAGGATCCGTGCGGGCGGGCTGTGCTGATAGGCGAGGTCGTACTCGGCGGCGGTCCGCTCCCACTGGTCCACGGTGGTGCCCGCGAGGGTGCCGGCCAGCGTGGTGGTCATGTCCTGTCGGGCGCAGGCGAGAGCGGCCAGGACCGGGGCGGAGAGGGAGAGGCCCATCTGGCCGAGGAGCCCGCGGAGTATGGCGGCCTGGTCGGGCCGGAGCGGGGCGCTCACTGGCGAACGGTTCTCCGGGGCCGGGGCGTGGAGGCCGGGGACAGGGAGACGGTCGTGGCCGGCGGGGGTGTAGTCGGCGCCGTAGCCGAGCCGGTCCGGCCTGGTCAGGTAGAGGCGGCACAGGGCGTCGAGGGCCGGGTCGCTGGGCCTGGTGGTGCCCTGCTCCCAGGCGGACAGCTGCTGCACGGTGGCCCGCAGCCCGATATCGGCGAGGCGTGCGGTCGCGTCCTGGAGGGTCCACCCTCGCGCGAGCCGGGAGCCGTGAAGCAGGGAGACTCCGCACTCGGCGGCGGTGGTCCGCACGAGTCGCCATGGTGTCCATCCGTCGGCCTGCGCGAGGGCGGCTAGGCGGGCGACGGTCTGGCGGTGGGTGGCACGGGGCATCAGCGGCTCCGGGTCCAGAAGATGTGCCACCAAGGTAGGCCACTTGGGCCGGCCTCGCCGTCGACTTCATGCCGGAACTGCGATGCCGCAGGGCGGAGTCACATCGGCGGCGTGATTTCACGGCAGGGCCGCCATCGCCGGATCGGCGTGGCCGGGCGGACCCTGTCGGCATGACAACCCCCCACCACGTGGTGCCCCCGCATCGTCAGGCCTCCCAGGACGCTGTCGTCCCCGAGGCCCCTCCGACCGTGCCCGGCGAACACGGTGACGGCGTGCGTGCCGTCGCCCCGCACGCCAGGAGCCGCCTGACGCAGGACCAACGCGATGGCCGGGCCTGCGTCCACTGCCGGGCCATCACAGGTCTGAAGGAGGCGGGGCACGTCGTGGACGGGGGCCTGAGCTACGCGGTGAAGGTCTGCCGATCCTGTCCCCCGTACGCGGCGATCCTCACGGACGCGCTGGGTGAGGAGCCGCGCCGGTGAGCCCGCCCGACGGCGGCCCCGCCCCCACGCCGGACACTGATCGTGTCGAGTACGGCCGGTGCACCGGTTGCGGAGACTGGGCCTACGGCTACTTCGTCGAGGACCTGACGGCCTCCATCGCACGGGTGAAGCACTGCGAGAGGGACCCGTCCCGACTGACGGCCGCCGCAGCGGTCTCGGTCGCAGCTGTGGTTCTTGTGTGCGTGCTGCTGCTGACCATCTGGCGCTGACCTGCCCCGGCCGGCGCTCCGCCCGCGCCGACCGGGTCCACTCGCCCCGGAACAGCGGCCTCCATAGCGGCAGTTGCAGGCTCGGTAAACGTTCGGGGAGGCCGGACGCTGGCGACACGGATCCCTTCGGGGCCGGTTCGCCACCACTCCCCGTCAGGCCGCTTCCGCAGCGGGGATGCCGTTGGAGCCGGTGCCGTGGGCAGAGCGGGCGAGGCGGGCGGCGAGGCCCAGGTGGAGGGCGGCGAGTACGGTGCCGCCGGCGGTCATCCCGGGGTTGTGGGAGGAAGCGCCGATGGCCGCGTCGGCCACCTGGACGGCGCCGGCGACCAGCAGAAGCGGTACGAGGCCGCGGCCGGTCCGGCTGATCAGCAGCTGGTGCAGCAGGGCTGCGCCGAGGGGCAGGGCTCGGGCCGCGTAGGCCTGGGCGTACAAGTCGGTGAGCGGGGTGACCGGGTCGGTTCCGCCGGGCAGGAACAGCCCCGGGGAGAGCAAGCCGACAACGCTGAAGGCCATGGACAGCGCAGTGCCGGACGCGTTGGCGATCACCATGGCGCGCATGCCTCGGCCAGTGGTGGCGATGGAACGGAGCATTGAGTCAGCCCTCGAATCGTTCTAAGTCTGAATGGTTAGTGCATGCTAGCGTTTCCCGTGTGAATGATGTCAACCCCCTGCCGCTGACCACCTCCGTGGTCTTCCGGCTCGGCACCCTCGGCAGCGTCGTCACGGCGCGGTTCACCACCGCACTGGCGGAGCTCGGGCTCAAGCCCAAACACGTCGGCCTGATGGTGGCGCTGGACTCCGGCGCACTACCGTCCCAGCTGGAGCTGGCCCGGATCATGGCGGTGGCACCCAGCCTGGTCGTCTCACTGGCCGACCACCTGGAGCTGATCGGTGCGGTGGACCGGGTGCGCGACCCGGCAGACCGGCGTCGCCAGGTACTCGCACTGACCGAGGCCGGGCGGGAACTGCTCGCCGACTGCACCGTGCTCGCACACCGGCTGGACGAGGAACTCACCGCCTCGTTGACCGACCCCGAGCGGGAGACGCTGCGCCGTACGCTCGGCCTGCTGGGCGCCGAGGCGGGACTGCCGACGAGCGATTGACGAAGGGCCGAGAAGCCCTTGAGTGCGCCCAGCGCCAGGCCCGCCAGGGGCGCCAGGGTGCCTGGGTCGCAGTCTCGGAGGCACCCGGGACAGTCAACCCATCCAGGCACCACCAGTCCCCGGCGCGCGAACCCCGGACGGCGATCCGCTCGACAAAGCCGAGTGGCTCTCATTCGGCCTGTCGAAGACGGGTCCCTCGACTCCGACTTCGGCGTGAGCGGTGTCCTGCCGTTCCCCGCGCCTGCGGGGTCGGCCCGTCCCGTTCAGTCTCAGCCGCCAAGGAGAGCTGACACTGCTCGGCCTGCTCGCCGTCTGCGTGACCGCCGGGGCGGGATCGAGCGCCCGGGCTGACGTCGGGGTCCGGCCCGGTGTCGTTGGCCTGATTGCCGTGGTGGTTGTCGCAGTTGCCGCTGCGGGCTCTCGGGCCGACCGTGGAACAGAGGGCCGACAGCCAGGCAGATACTGCCGCCAGGATTCAGCATCAATCAGATCCGATCACTACCGATCGTTCAATCAGTGCCTGCCCGCAGGCCCTGTTGAATGGCGGCGTGACTGGAACGCCTACCGGTCCGGAACTGCACGCGCGCCTCTCCGATGCCGCTCGCACCGTCTGGGCCAAGTCCGACAGGGACACCTCCGGGTGGATGCCGCTGTGGCGGCACATGGCGGACAGTGGGGCGGTCGCGGGGCTGCTGTGGGACGGCTGGCTTCCGAGGAATGTGCGGGAGTTGATTGCCGATGCGCTCGGGGGAAGCCAGGTTCTGGCACGGGAGCTCGCCGTGTGGTTGGCGACCGCGCACGACGTGGGCAAGGCCACGCCCGCGTTCGCCTGTCAGGTCGACGGGCTCGCCGAGACCATGCGGGCTGCCGGGCTGGCGATGCGCGATCCGAAGCAGTACGGGGACGACCGGCGTACCGCTCCGCACGGGCTCGCCGGTCAACTGATCCTCCAGGAATGGCTGGTGGAACGGCATGGGTGGGCACACCGAAGCGCCGGGCAGTTGGCGGTGGTGGTCGGCGGACACCACGGAGTGCCGCCGGGGCACGGGCAGTTGCACGACCTCGAACTGCGCGAGGACCTGATCCGCACTCCCGGGGCGAGCGAAAAGCTCTGGCGCGATGTGCAGTTCGAGCTGCTCGACGCGTGCACGGAGAGACTCGGAGCCGCAGAGCTGCTGAAGGCCGTCCAGTGTGCCAAGCTGCCGCAGCCCGTTCAGGTGCTGCTGACCGGCATCGTCATCATGGCCGACTGGATCGCCAGCAACCCCGATCTCTTCCCCTACTTCCCGGAGGAGCACCCCCGTTCGGAGGAGGAGCGGATAAGTTCCGCCTGGGCCGGGTTGAACCTCCCGCCCGCCTGGGCGGCCGAGGAATCACCGCTGGCGGCGCAGGAGTTGCTCGAAGCCCGCTTCGAGCTGCCCGCCGGGGCGACGCCGCGGCCGGTCCAGGAGGAGGCCGTCCAACTGGCGCGCGAACTCCCCGCGCCGGGGCTGCTGGTGATCGAGGCGCCGATGGGCGAGGGGAAGACGGAGGCCGCGCTCGCCGTCGCCGAGATCTTCGCCGCCCGGACCGGCGCCGGTGGGTGCTACGTCGCGCTGCCGACCCGCGCGACCGCCAACGCGATGTTCCCCCGTCTCACCTCATGGCTGAACCACCTGCCCGCGGACGGGGATCGGACGGTCTTCCTCGCCCATGCGAAAGCCGCGCTCAACGACGAGTACGCGGGCATGATGGCCGCCGACCGGCGCCGCATCGTGGCCGTGGACACGGACGGGTCACAGGGGGCCGGGCACCGTGCGCGGCGGAAGAACGCCGGGCTGATCGCCCACCAGTGGCTGCGCGGACGCAAGAAGGGCCTGCTCGCCTCCTTCGCGGTCGGCACGATCGACCAGGTGCTGTTCGCCGGCCTCAAGAACCGGCATCTCGCGCTGCGCCACCTCGCGCTCGCCGGCAAGGTCGTCGTGATCGACGAGGTGCACGCCAACGACGCCTACATGAACACCTACCTGGAGCGGGTACTCTCCTGGCTCGGCGCGTACCGGGTGCCGGTGGTGATGCTGTCCGCCACCCTGCCCGCAGCCACCCGGCGCGCCTTGATCCGGGCGTACTGCGGAACGGCTGCCGAGCCGGTGGGAGAAGTCGAGGAACCCGGCTATCCGCTGCTCACCGCCGTCGCGCCGGGGCATCCGCCCCTGACCCGACGCCCCGGGGCCGACGCCGCCCGGCGGACCACCGTCCTCCTCGAACCGCTGGACGACGACCTCGCCGTGCTCACCGACCGCCTCTCCACCGAACTCGCGGACGGCGGCTGCGCGCTGGTCGTCCGCAACACGGTCGACCGGGTCCTGGAGACCGCCGAACGGCTGCGGGAGCGCTTCGGGGACGAGGCGGTGACCGTCGCCCACGCGCGCTTCGTCGACCTCGACCGGGCCCGGAAGGACACCGACCTGCTGGCCCGGTTCGGCCCCGACGGGGACCGGCCGCGCGGGCCGCACATCGTCGTCGCCAGCCAGGTGGCCGAGCAATCGCTCGACGTCGACTTCGATCTCCTGGTCACGGACCTGTGCCCGGTGGACCTCATGCTCCAGCGCATGGGCCGGCTGCACCGCCACCCGCGCGGCGAGGGGCAGAGCGGTCGGCCCGCGCGGCTGCGGACGGCCCGCTGTCTGGTCACCGGCGTCGACTGGGCGGCGCAGACGCTGCCGGGCCCGGTGAAGGGGTCGATGTCCGTCTACGGCAGGCACCACCTGCTGCGCTCGACCGCCGTGCTGTGGCCGCACCTGGCGAAGAGGGTCCCGCTGGCGCTCCCCGACGACATCAACGGGCTGGTCCAGCGCGCCTACTGCGACGATCCGCTCGGACCGCCCGGCTGGGCGGACACGATGGCCGAGGCCGCCGAGGAACAACGGCTCGCGGATGCCGCGCAGACCGCCCGCGCCGAGGTCTACCGACTGGACGAGGTGCGGCGGCCGGGGCGGTCGCTGGTGGGGTGGCTGGACGCCGGGGTGGGTGACGTGGACGACCACCCTTCCGGCCAGGCCCAGGTCCGGGACGGCGAGGAGAGTCTGGAGGTGATGGTCGCGATGCGCCACCCCGACGGCAGTCTCACCACGCTCCCCTGGCTGGACCGGGGCCGGGGCGGCCTGCCGCTGCCGATCGAGACCGTACCCGTCTGGAACGCCGCCCAGGCCCTCGCCGCGAGCAGCCTGCGGCTCCCCTACCACTTCTCCAAGCCCTGGGTGATCGACAAGGCAATCAAGCAGCTGGAGCAGTTGTACGTCCCCGCCTGGCAGGTCAAGGAGTGTCCGCAGCTCGACGGCGAGCTGGTGCTGCTGCTCGACGAGCACGGCCGGGCCGAACTGGCGGGCTTCGAGCTGGAGTACAACCCGATCGACGGCCTGTCGGTGCACCCGGCCGGAGCCCGTGAGGTGAGGTTGGTGAAGAACGTGCCCTCGTTCGACCTGGTGTCCCGTCCTTGGCTGCCGGTGCAGCGGCTGGACGGGACGACCGCCGAGCTGTCGCTGCGCGAGGTGTTCGGCGAAGCGGCCGCGGTCCGCCGGCTGGTCGGGGACGTGCCGACGCAGGAGTTCACGCTGATGCGGTTGTTGCTGGCGATCCTGCACGACGCGGTGGACGGGCCCGCCGAACTGGAGGATTGGGAGGAGCTGTGGGAGGACCCGGACGCCTTCGCCGTCGTCGGCCGCTACCTCGACCGGCACCGTGAGCGCTTCGACCTGCTTCACCCGGAGACCCCGTTCTTCCAAGTCCCGGATTTGCGTACCGAGAAGGACGAAGTCGCCTCGCTGAACCGGCTGGTGGCCGATGTGCCGAACGGCGACCCGTTCTTCTCGATGCGGATGCCGTCCGTCGACCGGCTCGCCTTTGCCGAGGCGGCGCGTTGGCTGGTGCACGCGCACGCCTTCGACACCTCGGGCATCAAGTCGGCCGCGGCGGGCGACGGTCGGGCGAAGGGCGGGAAGGTGTACCCGCTGGGCACGGGGTGGGCGGGCGGTCTCGGTGGCGTCCTCGCCGAAGGGGACGACCTGCGGGAGACTCTCCTCCTCAACCTGGTGGCCGCGGACACCGCCGGGGCCCGCTTCCGCGAGGACGACCGTCCGGCCTGGCGGCGCGGCCCTTACGGACCGGAACCCGACCCGGAGGCGGCGGACCTCTCCCGACGCCCCTCCGGGCCACGTGACCTGTACACCTGGCAGTCCCGCCGGATCCGGCTGCACCACGACGGGAGCGCGGTGACCGGGGCGGTGCTGTCCTACGGGGACCCGCTCGCGGCCCACGACCGCCGGTTCACCGAGCCGCTGACCGGCTGGCGGCGCAGTCGGCCCCAGGAGAAGAAGCTCGGCCGGGTGCCGGTGTACCTGCCCCGCCAGCACGATCCGGCACGTTCGGCATGGCGCGGTCTGCCCGCACTTTTGCAGAAGGAGACCGCATCGAAGGCCGCGAAGCCCGGTGAACCAGCGGAGTACCTGAGCCCGTTGGTGCTGGAGTGGGTGGCCCGGCTGACCACGGAGCGAGCGCTGGAGCGCGGGCGCCTGATCCGCGCCCGGACGATCGGCGCGGTGTACGGGACACAGCAGTCGGTGTTCGACGAGGTGGTGGACGACGGCGTCGCCATGGCGGTGATCCTGATGCACGAGGGGGACCAGCGCTACGGACGACAGGCCGTGACTGCGGTGAATCACTCGGAGCACGGTGTGCAGGCGGTCGTCCAGCTGGCGGCCGACCTCGCGGATGCCGCCGGTGCGGCGGCCGACGGGCCGAAAGCGGTGGCCGCCGAGCGCGGCTACGCCGACCTGGACGTCTCGTTCCGGCTCTGGCTCAGGGAGTTGGGTCTGCGGGCCGACCCCGAGCAGGCGCTGGCGGACTGGCAACGGCGGGCCCGCAGCATCCTGTTTGCACTGGGCACTGAGTTGGTGGACACCGCCCCGCAAGCGGCCCGGGAGGGCCGGGTGGTGACCGGCCGGAGTGGCCGAGTCTGGCTCAACGACGCCCTCGCGTTCCGGCGGTTCGGCTTCGCGCTGGCCAAGGCGTTCCCCAATCCGAACGCTCCGGAGGACCCTGCCGGGAACCATGACAACTCCCTGGAGAGCGAAGAGCGATGACCCTCGACCCCGTACCGTCCCCCCGGCTCCCCGCTCTCGGGCGGGCGGGCGCGGCGACCCGCGACCACATCGGCCAACTGCAGCGCGGCTACCGCGCCGACGAGTCCGCCGCCGTCGCCCGGGTCGCGCAGATCCGGCGTGGCGCGGGCCGGCCGATCGACGCGCTGCCCGAGCTGTGGGGTCTGACCGGCCTGGAGCGGCTGTATCCGCAGGGTCGGACCGGACCCTCGGACGCCCTGGCCGAGAACGCGATGCACACGGCGGTCACCCTCTGGTCGCTGCACCAGCAGTCGCACCGCGACGCCGGGATGCACCGCATCGGCGGCCATCAGTTGGGCGGTGCAGTAAGGCAGTTGATGCCTTCGGACGACATCGACGAGCCGCTGCGGAAGCGGTTCGTCCGGGCCGGTGCGGCGCCCACCTTCGACATCCTCGCGCAGCGGCTGCGGGAGCTCGTCGTGCTGCTGCGCCGGGAGGCCGTCCCGCTGGACTACGGGGTGCTCGCCGACCAGCTGTACCGGTGGCAACGGCCGGCCGGGCGGGGCGAGGTGAACCGGGCCTGGGGGCGGAGCTTCCACGCGTACCGGCGGCCGACGAGCGCAGACGAAGCACACACCGGCCACAGCATCGAGCACACCGACACCGATCCCTACACCGACAAGGACCAATCGTGACCAGCCGCACCATCCTGGACGTCCACATCCTGCAGACCGTGCCGCCGAGCAACCTCAACCGGGACGACACCGGCTCGCCCAAGTCGGCGGTGTACGGCGGTGTTCGGCGGGCCCGGGTGTCCAGTCAGGCGTGGAAGCGGGCGACCCGCAGGGCGTTCGACGGGCTGCTGGACCCGGCCGAGCTCGGGGTGCGCACCAAGAAGGTGGCGGAGCTGCTGGCGGCGCGGATCACCGCGCTGGGGGTGGGGCTGGAGGAGGCAGCGGCCTGGCAGGCGGCGGCCGACACGATCACGGCCGCGACGGGCGCCAAGGTGGCTCCGCCGGCGCGGAAGGCGAAGGGCGACGGTGACGATCCGGCGCCCGAGTCGTCGTACCTGATGTTCCTCAGCAGTCGGCAGTTGGACGCCCTGGCCGCGCTCGCCGCCGAGGGGCTGAAGGAGTCCGGCGGGTCGAAGGGGTCGGGCGAACTGAAGGAGTTCTTCAAGGGCAAGGAGAACAAGGCCCGCGCCCGCGAGGCGGCGAACACCCGCCACTCGGTGGACATCGCGCTGTTCGGCCGGATGGTCGCGGACGCCTCGGACATCAATGTGGACGCCGCCGCACAGGTGGCCCATGCGATCAGCGTGCACGCGGTGGAGATCGAGTCGGACTACTACACGGCCGTGGACGATCAGCGGTCCGAGGACGAGCCCGGGGCCGGCATGATCGGCACGGTCGACTTCAACTCGGCGACGCTGTACCGCTATGCGGCGGTGGACGTGGACCGGCTGCGGGCGAACCTCGGGGACGGGCTGCGCGCGGAGGAGTCGGCGGCGGAGCCGGTCCGGCGTGCGGTGGAGGCGTTCGTCGAGGCGTTCGTGATGTCGATCCCCAGCGGCAAGATCAACACCTTCGCCAACCAGACCCTCCCGGACGCGGTGGTCGTCAAGCTCCGCTCGGCCCGGCCGATCAGCTTCGCCGGGGCGTTCGAGGAGGCCGTGCAGGCGGGTGGCGACGGTCTCACCGGTGGCCATGTCGCGGGCGCCTGCGCGGCGTTGGCCGCGTACGTGCCCGAGGTGGAGAAGGCGTTCGGCGCGGTGACCGAGGACAGCTGGGTGCTCCGGGTCGGCGAGCGGACGTCCGCGCTCTCCGGGCTCGGCACCGAGGTGGGGCTCGGTGAGCTGGTCGGCGCGATCGGTTCGGCGGTGGCGAAGCGGCTGGCGGGGTCGGCCGGGTGAGCGTGCTGCTGCTGCGGCTGGCCGGGCCGCTCCAGTCCTGGGGGGTCGCCGCGCGGTTCGTCCGGCGGACCACCGAGCCGGCGCCCACGAAGAGCGGGGTGCTGGGGATGCTCGCGGGAGCGCTCGGCCGGGACCGGGGCGACGACCTGGCAGACCTGGCGGCGCTGCGGTTCGCGGTCCGCACCGACCAGCCGGGCACCCGGGTCCGGGACCTCCAGACGGCCCACCACGGGGACACGGAGAAGCCCATGCCGCTGTCCGAGCGGTTCTACCTCGCGGACGCGGTGTTCGTGGCCGCGGTGGAGGGGCCGGACGCGACGGTCGACGCGTTGGCGGCGGCGCTGCGCGCACCGGTGCACCTGCCGTACCTGGGCCGCCGCTCGTGCCCGCCGAGCGGGCCGGTCGACCTGGGTGTCCGGTCGGGGGCGGGGCTGCGATCGGTGCTGGAGCGGGAGCCCTGGCAGGCGGCGCCCTGGTACCGGCGGCGCCACCACGCGGCGTCCGTGGCGCTGCCCGTCCAGGCCGACGCCGAACCGGGGGAACAGCCCCGGGCGGACCTGCTGCGCGACCTCCCGCTGAGCTTCGACCCCCGGCACCGCCGGTACGCGCTGCGCGGGGTGGTCTCCTTCGTCGTCAACGCGCCTACGGCGGAGGCCGATCACGATCCGACGGCCCACCTGAACCCCCTGGAACCGGAATCGGACTGACATGTTCCTCACCCGCTTTCGCGTCAACACCGCCCGGGCCGGGGCCCGGCGGCTGCTCTCCTCGCCCCAGCTCCTGCACGGTGCCGTGATGGCCTCGTTCGCCGAACCGCCGCAGTCGAACCCGTCGGCGGCATCCGGGTCGGCGGTGGCCGGGTCGGCGCCCCGCGTGCTCTGGCGGATCGACCACAACTCCCGTTCCGAGGTGCTCCTCTACCTGGTGGGACCGCAGCGCCCGGACCTCACCCACCTGGTGGAGCAGGCCGGTTGGCCGACCACCGGCGGCTGGCAGACCTTCGACTACGGCGCGTTCCTGGCCGGTATCGCCGCCGGTTCGACCTTCGCGTTCCGGCTGACCGCCAACCCCGTCCACAGCATCCGCCGCAACCCGGACGAGCCGACCAAACGCACCGCGCACCTCACCCAACGGCACCAGGCGGCCTGGCTGTTGAAGCAGCAGCAGCGGTCCGGCTTCACCGTCGTCGAGAAGGCGCCGGAGCGGCGGCTGCTGCCGGAGGGGGACGAGCACGAACTCGTGGTCCACCGGCAGCAAGCGGTGTCGTTCGGCAAGAACGACCGGGTGAAGGCCGGCCGCCGCACGGTCAGCCTGGTGACCGCGACCTACGACGGCCGCCTGCGGGTGACCGATCCGGACGCGCTGCGCCGCACCCTCACCGCCGGGCTGGGCAAGGCGAAGGCCTACGGGTGCGGGCTGATGACACTCGCGCCGGTGCGGGGGTGACGGGGTGGCCACGACTCCGGCGCGCAGGCCGGTCTCCTCTCCCCGCGAGCTGACCCGGATCGGCGACCGGGTCTCGTTCCTCTATCTGGAGCGCTGCACGATCCACCGCGAGGACAACGCGATCACCGCCACCGACGAGTCCGGCGTCCGGTACATCCCCTCGGCGACGATCGGGGTGCTGCTGCTCGGGCCGGGGACCCGGGTGACGCACCAGGCGATGAGCGTGCTCGGCGAGTCCGGCGCCGGTGTGGTGTGGGTGGGCGAGCAGGGCGTGCGGTACTACGCGGGCGGGCGGGCGCTGACCCGGTCGGCCGGGCTGGTGGAGGCGCAGGCGACGGCGTGGGCGAACCGGCGCCACCGGCTGGACGTGGCGCGGGAGATGTACCGGCTGCGGTTCCCGGACGCGGATCCGGCGGGGATGACCCGGCGGGAGTTGCTGGGCGGCGAGGGTACCCGGGTCAAGGAGGTGTACCGCGCGGAGGCCGCCCGGACGGGTGTGCGCTGGGTGCGGCGCACGTACGATCCGGGGGACTTCGCGGCGGGTGACGCGCCGAACCAGGCCGTGACGGCGGCCGCGCAGTGCCTGTACGGGGTCGCGCACTCGGTGGTCGTCGCGCTGGGGTGCTCGCCCTCGCTGGGCTTCGTGCACTCGGGGCACGAGCGGTCGTTCGTGCTGGACGTCGCGGACCTCTACAAGGTGGAGTTCGGCATCCCGGCGGCGTTCGACGCGGCCGCGGAGGGGCCGGAGGACGTGGCCGGGCGGACCAGGCGGGCGTTGCGCGAGCGGATCCGCGCGGGCAGGCTGCTGGAGCGGGTGGTCGCGGACGTCCGGGGCCTGCTCGCGCCGTACCGGCAGGCCGGCGCGGGCGAGGCGGGCGAGGCACGCGAGGCGGACGGCCCGGACGGCCCCGATGCTCCGGAGGAGGACGTCGTGCTGCTGCACGACGACCACGACGGCATGCTGGTCGGCGGCCGCAACCACGGTGCCGAGGCGGTCCGGTGATCACCCTGGTGCTCGCGGACTGCCCGGTCGGGCTGCGGGGGCTGCTGACCAGGTGGCTCACCGAGATCTCGCCGGGCGTCTTCGTCGGCGATCCGTCGGCGCGGATCCGTGAGGTGCTGTGGGAGGAGGTGCGGGCGTACCGGGGTCGGGGGCGGGCCGTCCTCACGTACAGCACGGACACCGAGCAGGGCTTCGCCTTCGCGACCCACGAACACCGGTGGCAGCCGGTGGACCACGAGGGGCTCACGCTGATCCACCGCCCGGCGGACCGCCCGGTGCCGTCGCCCCGGGGCGGGTCGCCGACGGCGGACGGGACCGCGAGCGGGTGGAGCAAGGCTTCCAAACGCCGCCGGTTCGGCGGCCGTTGAGCCGTCGGAGGAGTGCCGGCCCTGCTCCGGACTCGCTCGGGGGACGACTCCGGGGACCGCTCCGGCGAGGCTCCGGCGACGGCTCCGGAATCGGTCAGGCGCCCAGTACGGGGATGATGTCCGTGCCGTAGGCGTCGATGGTGGATTCGACGGCGTCGTGCATGGCGTAGATGGCGAACTGGTCGACACCCAGGCCGCGGAGCTGTTCGAGGCGGGCGAGGTGGGTCTCCACCGGGCCGATGACGCAGAAGCGGTCGACGATCCCGTCGGGGACGAAGGCGGTGTCGGGGTTCCCGGCGCGGCCGTGGTGGCTGTAGTCGTAGCCCTGGCGGTCCTTGATGTAGGCGGTGAGGGCGTCGGGGACGAGGCCGGAGTGCTCGCCGTAGTGCCGGACGAGTTCGGCGACGTGGTTGCCGACCATGCCGCCGAACCAGCGGCACTGCTCGCGGGCGTGGGCGAGGGCGGCCGGGGAGTCGTCGGCGGTCACATAGGCGGGGGCGGCGACGCAGACGGTGAGCGACTCGGGGTCGCGGCCGGCCTCGGCGGCGGCCCGGCGGACGGCCTTGACCATGTACTCGGTGAGGAACGGGTCGGCGAGTTGGAGGATGAAGCCATCGGCCTGACGGCCCGTCAGATCGAGGGCCTTGGGACCGTAGGCGCCCATCCAGATCGGCAGGCGCGCGCCCTCGCCGACCCAGGGCAGGTGCATCTCGGTGCCGTCGACCTCGGCGGTCCGCCCCTCGGCCAACTCCTTGACGGCGTGCATGGCGTGGGAGAGCCGGTCGAGGGTGGCGGGCTTGCGGCCGGCGACCCGCATCGCGGAGTCGCCGCGGCCGATGCCGCAGACCGTGCGGTTGCCGAACATGTCGTTGAGCGTGGCGAAGAGGGAGGCGGTGACCTCCCAGGTGCGGGTGGAGGGGTTGGTGACCATGGGGCCGACGGTGAGGGTGCTGGTCTCGGCGAGGATCCGGCTGTAGATGACGAAGGGTTCCTGCCACAGGACGCAGGAGTCGAAGGTCCAGCCGTGGCTGAAGCCGGCCCGCTCGGCGCGGATCATGCGATCGATGAGCAGGCGGGCGGGCGGGTCGGTCTGCAGGACGAGGCCGATGTCCAAGGCGGGCTCCGGGAGTTGGTCGGGGGTGCGGTAGGGAGAGGCGGCCGGGTGGAAGGGGTGGACCGGGCGGGAGGTCCCGGCCGGTCGGGGAGGGACGACCGGCCGGGGCGGCGGCTCAGTCGAGGTACTGGCAGGTGTCCCGGCGCAGGAAGGCGCCGTGGCCGGCCCGGCCCAGCCAGGTGCCCCGGTCGAGCACCACGGTGCCCCGCGAGAGCACGGTGCGGGCGCGGCCGGTGAGGGTGCGCCCCTCGTACGCCGAGTAGTCGACGTTCATGTGGTGGGTCGCGGCGGAGACGGTCTGGACGGCGTTCGGGTCGTAGACGACCACGTCGGCGTCGGCCCCGGGGGCGAGGGTGCCCTTGCGCGGGTGCAGGCCGAACATCCGGGCCGGGGTGGTGCAGGCGATCTCGATCCAGCGACGGCGGCTGATCCGCCCGTCGACCACGGCCTGGTGGAGGAGGTCCATCCGGTTCTCCACGCCGGGAAGGCCGTTGGGGATCTTCGAGAAGTCGCCGCGGCCGAGCTCCTTCTGGCCCGTGTAGCAGAACGGGCAGTGGTCGGTGGAGACCACCTGGAGGTCGTTGGTGCGCAGCCCGCGCCAGAGCGCCTCCTGGTGCTCGCGGGGCCGAAGCGGCGTGCTGCACACGTACTTGGCGCCCTCGAAGCCGTCGGTGCCCTCCTCGGCGAGGTTGTCGGTGGAGAGGAAGAGGTACTGCGGGCAGGTCTCGCCGAAGACGGGGAGTCCTTCGTCGCGGGCGCGGGCGAGTTCGGCGAGCGCGGAGGCGGCGGAGACGTGGACCACGTACAGGGGGCTGCCGGCGACCTGGGCGAGCTTGATCGCCCGGTGGGTGGCCTCGGCCTCCAGCAGTTCGCGGCGGACCTCGCCGTGGTAGCGGGGCGCGGTGCGGCCGGCAGCGAGGGCCTGTTCGACGAGGACGTCGATGGCGATGCCGTTCTCGGCGTGCATCATGGTCAACCCGCCGTTGGCAGCGCCGCGTTGCATGGCGCGCAGGATGCGCCCGTCGTCGCTGTAGAAGACGCCCGGGTAGGCCATGAACAGCTTGAAGGAGGTGGATTCGCCGGAGTCGACGAGGGTGTCCATCTCCTTGAGGACGGCGTCGGTGACGTCGGAGACGATGGTGTGGAAGGCGTAGTCGATCGCGCAGTTGCCCTCGGCCTTGGCGTGCCAGGTGTCCAGACCCTCGCGCAGGCTGCCGCCGACCGACTGGACGGCGAAGTCGACGATGGTGGTGGTGCCGCCCCAGGCGGCGGCGCGGGTGCCGGTCTCGAAGGAGTCGGAGGCGTGGGTGCCGCCGAACGGCAGCTCCATGTGGGTGTGGGCGTCGACGCCGCCGGGGACGACGTAGTGGCCGTCGGCGTCGATCACGGTGTCCGCGGTCCAGGAGAGGGCGGCCTCGCTGCCGGTGGCGGCGAGGGCGGCGATCCGTTCGCCCTCGATGAGGACGTCGGCGCGCAGTTCCTCGGTGGCGGTGACGACGAGGCCGCCGCGGATGGCGGTGCGACCGGTCCGGGCGGTGGCCGTGCCGGTGGCGGGGGCGCTGCTGGGGGTGCCGCTCGGGGTGGTGCTGGGGGTGCTGGTCATGGTGTGCCGGTGCCCCTCTCCGTCACGCCTCGGTCAGTGGTCCGTACGCCTCCGGGCGGCGGTCGCGGTAGAACGCCCACTGCTGGCGGACCTCTTCGATGACGTCGAGGTCGAGGTCGCGCACGACCAGCTCCTCCTCCTTGTCGGAGGCCACCTCGCCGACGAACCGGCCGCGCGGGTCGACAAAGTAGGAGCTGCC
The DNA here is from genome assembly GCF_000966955.1 of Streptomyces sp. NRRL S-495. Lineage (NCBI taxonomy): Bacteria > Bacillati > Actinomycetota > Actinomycetes > Kitasatosporales > Streptomycetaceae > Streptomyces > Streptomyces sp. NRRL S-495. The sequence continues at coordinate 1,562 of NZ_JZWY01000420.1, read as the reverse complement.
GTAGAAGTCGTTGTCGCCGTACTCCTCGGTGCCGACGCGGTTGATGGCGGCCACGTAGTAGGCGTTGGCGACGGCGGCGGCGGGCTGTTCGAGCTGCCACAGGTAGGCGGAGAGACTGCGGCTGGTGGCGGAGGGGTTGTAGACGATCTGCGCGCCGCCCAGGCCCAGGGCGCGCCAGCCCTCGGGGAAGTGCCGGTCGTAACAGATGTACACGCCGACCTTGCCGACCGCGGTGTCGAACACCGGCCAGCCGAGGTTGCCGGGCTTGAAGTAGTACTTCTCCCAGAAGCCCTTGACCTGCGGGATGTGGTGCTTGCGGTACTTGCCGAGGTAGCTGCCGTCGGCGTCGATCACGGCGGCGGTGTTGTAGTAGATCCCGGGCTGGTCCTCCTCGTAGACGGGGACGACCAGGACGAGGCCGAGCTCACGGGCGAGTTCGCGCATCCGCCGCACGGTGGGGCCGTCGGGGACGGGCTCGGCCCAGCGGTAGTGCTCCGGGTCCTGCACCTGGCAGAAGTACGGGGAGTTGAAGACCTCCTGGAAGCCGAGGATCTTCGCGCCCTGCGCCGCCGCCTCGCGGGCGTAGCGCTCGTGGAGGGCGATCATGCTCTCCTGGTCGCCGGTCCAGCGGGTCTGGACGAGGGCGGCACGGACGATCTGCGACATGGGTACCTCCGCAACTCCGCGGCCCGTCCGGGGGCGGGCCCGCGGTCCGAGGGTCGGCGGGCGGTGCTGCCTGCGGTGGATGTCTACGTGCGTAGAAAGTTGGTGCGTCGACCGTAGGCCCGGCTCCGGTCGCCTGACAATACGTCCGACGCGACGTGGCCGGGGCGATCTTGCCGGGCGGACACGCGGGGTCTCGTAGGTGGGATGAAACGGTCATCTACCCCGGGAGCGCACTCCTTACTCATTCGAGTGAATCCATGCTCGGGGTGGGGCTCGACGGGGCAGGAAGGCGGTGACGCCCCTACCGGCTGCGGGTCCGCGGGATCAAGACGGGATCAGGACCAAGACGGGATCAGGACAGAGCCTGGGATCAGGACAGGATCCGGGATCAGGACAGGGCCGGGGTGGGCGCGGGGCGCGGGGTGCGTCCCCGGGGTCGGGTGGTGGTGCGGTGGTGGAGAGGGGTGGATCGGTGTGACGGTCGAGGACAGGGCGGCGCGCAGGGTGCCCGCCTGGGGCGGGCTGCTGCTCGGGCTCGCGGTGCCGGTGCCGGCCGTGCTCGGACGGCTGCTGTACGCACGGCCGCCGGCCAGGGCGCCAGGGACGTCCGGCTGCAACTCGCCGGCTCCCGGTCCGCCGCCGAGGCCGTGATCGCCGGGCGGGCCCCGGAGTTCCGTGCCGCGCTGGACGCCGACCTCTGGCTGATCGGCGGCTGCACCGTCACCCTCGCGGCGGCCGGGCTGCTCGGGGCCCATGTGTTCACCCGGGCGCACTGGCGGTCGGCGGCACTGGCCGCCGGCCTGGCGGGCGTGCTGGCCGGCGCCTGCGACCTGGCCGAGGACGTCCTGCTGGACGCCGGACTGGGCGGGGCCGGTCCCGGACCGACGGGTGGGGAC
>NZ_JZWY01000419.1:0-2945 GCF_000966955.1 Streptomyces sp. NRRL S-495 | reverse complement strand
GGTGGGGACGCGCCGTTCGCCGCGGCGGCCGCGTTCGCCACGGTCAAATGGCTGCTGCTGCTCCCCTCGGGGGCGGTCGCGGTCGTGGTGTGCGGCGCCACCGTGCACCGGTCGGTCCGCGGGCTGCTGCTGCGGTGGTCGGAGAGCGGCGGGGGTGGGTCGAGGCAAGGGCGGGAGGCCGCGTACGGGCAGCGGGGGCGGGAGGCCGACGGGAGCGCCGCGCGCGGACGGGGCGGGGCCGGGGCGGCGGCGCGACCGGAAGCGGAGCCGGCAGCGAGGGCGGGCGGACGCCGTTGCGCGGGCTGGCGGCGCGGCTGGCCGAGCGGCTGTCCGCGCGGGCGGTCGTGGTCGGCGACATCGTGTATCCGTGGCCGCTGGAGCTCGGAGGCTCCGACGGCGGCCCGTCGGCCCGACACGGCACGCTGATCGTCGCGCAGGCCGTGCTGACCCCCGACATGCCGTACGAGCTGCACGCCTACGCGATGGGCGATCCGGCCTTCCCGTACGACGGCGCCGGTGACCAGTGGTTCGACCACCGGCAGTTCGACGCCTACCAGACCCTCGGCCGGTACCTGGGCGAGCAGGCGGGCCCGGCCGTCGAAGCGGCGCTGGCCGGGACGGCAGGAGGAACAGCGGCGGAAAGGGGAGCGGGGGCGAGCAAAGGAACGACGGCGGCCAAGGGCGGCAGGGCCGACCGGCCGGGCCGGGGTCCGAACCGGAGCGGGACCGTCCCGGGCCCAGGGACGGCGCCCGACGCCGAACGGTCCCCGACCGCGTCCGACCAGGGACGCGACGGGCGGCCGTGACCGCGCTCGCTTGACTCGTGCCCGTCCCGTCGGGAAGGATCCGGCGCATGGACACCGGCACCACTCTGGTCTGCCGCCTGCACGTCGACCTCCGACGCCAGGCGAGTTCCATCTGTGCCTGTTGACCTTGTTCCTTCCCGCCGGTTCCGCCCTGTGACTTTCGCCAGGGCCCGCGCCGCGCACCCGCTCTCCTGACGCCACGCCGCCCGGCACGACCGTGCCGCCCCGCCGGTCCGACCGGTGCGGCACGCACCCGCCACCGGCTCCGGCACGGATCCCGCGCCACCGCACCGCACGGCACCGCACGGCACCGCACGGCACCGCACGGCACCGCACGGCACCGCACGGCAACGAGCAGTCCCGCCCGCGCCCCACCGCACCATGTCCCACCACGGCGCGCGGGCAGCACGGCGAACCGCTCCACGACCACCGCCCGCCCGTCCCGAGGACACCCACATGAACCTGGACCTCGCACTCGACACGCCCACCGCCGTCACGATCCCGCCGACGCCGGCACCCGCACCGACCCGCGCACCCGCAGCGACAGACACTCTCGCCCCCGCCGGGGAGGGCCGGACGCCGCTCACTCCGAACACACTGCGGGAGATCGTCCGCGAGCTGGCCGAGCAGCCCGAGCAGTGGATCCACCACGTCCGCCTCTCCACCGAGGAGCGCTGGTACCGGCGGCTGGCCGCCGACGAGGACCACGAGGTCTGGCTGATCAGCTGGCTGCCCGGCCAGTCCACGGGCTTCCACGACCACGGCGGCTCGCGCGGAGCGTTCACCGTCGCGCTGGGCGAGTTGGAGGAACTGTCGCTGGGCGGTCCCGAGCAGGGACTGCTGATCCGGCGGATCGGCTCCGGCACTACCCGCGCCTTCGGCCCCGAGTACGTGCACGACGTCCGCAACACCGCGTCCGGCCCGGCCGTGACGCTGCACGCCTACTCCCCGCCGCTCAGCTCCATGGCGCACTACGAACTGCGGGCCGGTGGCCTGGTCCGCACCTCCGAGGAAGGACCCGACCAGTGGTGACCACGATCGACGACCTGGTGGCCCGCGCGCGGGAAGGGGTGCACCGCCCCGGCCCGGACGAGGCGCTCCGGGCGCAGCGCTCCGGCGCGCTGCTGGTGGACATCCGCCCGGCGGCGCAGCGCGCGGCCGAGGGGGAGATCCCCGACACGCTGATCATCGAGCGCAATGTGCTGGAGTGGCGGCTCGACCCGACGGGCAGTCACCGGATCCCGCAGGCCACCGGCTACGACCTGGAGGTGGTCGTGGTGTGCTCGGAGGGGTACGCGTCGAGCCTGGCCGCCGCGTCGTTGCGCGAGCTGGGCCTGCACCGGGCGACCGATCTGGACGGCGGCTTCGTCGCCTGGGCGGCGGCCGGACTGCCGACCCGTCAGGGAGACCGTCAGGGAGGCGGCCAGGGAGGCGGCCAGGAAGGCTGAGGGTTCGACGCTTCGGAGAGCACGCGCCTCGCGCTCCCCGCGTGCGCGTCGGCCGCTCCTGGTGAATCCGACCACGCCCGGTAAATCAGGGACACCGGGTTCACCAGGTCATAGGCTGATCAGAGTTTCCGCCGGTCCGAAGGCGGGCAACCACGCGACCGACAGGCACACCACAGCGACAGGCCGACGGACCGGCACAGCGACAGACACCACCATCGGCGCCGCCACCGGGGGCCGCCGAGACGAGGAAATCCCCCGTGATCAGATTCGACGGCGCGGGCAAGCGCCACCCCGACGGCACGGTCGCCGTCGAGGGCCTCGACCTCGACGTCCCCACCGGGCGGACGACCGTGCTGGTCGGCCCGTCCGGCTGCGGGAAGACGACCCTGCTGCGGATGGTCAACCGCATGGTCGAACCGACCTCGGGGCGGGTCCTGCTGGACGGCACCGATGTGGCGGCGCTCGACCCGGCCAAGCTGCGGCGCGGCATCGGCTATGTGATCCAGCAGGCCGGGCTGTTCCCGCACCGGCGGGTGATCGACAACATCGCGACCGTTCCCTATCTGCTCGGCTGGGACCGGAAGAAGGCCCGCGCCAGGGCGGCCGAACTGCTCGACCTGGTGGGGCTGGCACCCGAGACCGCCAAGCGCTACCCGTTCCAGCTCTCCGGCGGCCAGCAGCAGCGCGTGGG
>NZ_JZWY01000418.1:0-1895 GCF_000966955.1 Streptomyces sp. NRRL S-495 | reverse complement strand
CCGCCCCGCCGGTGCTGCTGATGGACGAGCCGTTCAGCGCCGTCGACCCGGTGGTCCGCGCCGGGCTGCAGGAGGAGTTGCTCCGCCTCCAGTCCGAGCTGCACAAGACCGTCCTGTTCGTCACCCACGACATCGAGGAGGCGGTCCGGCTCGGCGACCAGGTGGTGGTGCTGCGCGAGCGCGGCCGGATCGCCCAGCTCGCCGATCCGCACACGCTGCTGACGGCGCCCGCGGACCTGGACGTCGCCGCCTTCCTCGGCCGTGACCGGGGCCTGCGCGGGCTCGGGCTGCGGCCGGCCGCCTCGGTCCCCGTCCGGCCGATACCCGGCGGTCCGGGCGACGACGCCGCCGGGCGGTCTCCGCACGGGGTCCGGTTCGGCGGTTGGGAGCTGATGCTGGACGACGGGCGGCGGCCGATCGGCTGGATCGACCGGGACGCGGCGGGCGCGGCCCTGGAGCCGGCGCCCGGGTTCCGGCCGGACGCCGACACCCTGCGTGCCGCCCTGGACGCGGCCGTGCTGTCCCCCACCGGGATCGCCGTCGCCCTGGACCCCGACGGCCGCGCGATCGGTACCGCCGACCGCGAGGCGGTCCTGGCCTCGCTCGCGGCCCGCCCGCCCGCCACGGCGGCCGGGACCGACAACGTCGGGACGGCGAAGGCCGCGAAGGCCGCGCAGGTCGAGGCCACGAAGGCAGAGACCGCGAAGGCCGAGACCGCGAAGGCAGAGGCCACGCAGGTCGAGACGGACGGAGCCGGCGGTGGACGATGAACCGCTCGTCCGCTGGTACTGGATCGGCGACCACCTCGGCTACCTCGGCGACCTGCTCGCCGACCACGCCGTCATCGCCCTCGTCCCGGTGCTGATCGGCCTGCTGCTGGCGGTCCCGCTCGGCCTGGCCTGCACCCGGTTCCCGCGCCTCTACCAGCCGCTCGCCGCCGTCTTCAACATCGTCTACGCCCTGCCCTCGCTGGCCGTCTTCGTGGTGCTCATCCCGTACACCGGGCTCGCCACCCAGGCCACCGTGATGATCCCGCTCACCTTCTACGCGGTCGCCGTGCTGCTGCCGACCACGGTGGACGGGCTGCGCGCCGTGCCCGACCCGGTGCGGCAGGCCGCGTCCGCGATGGGGTACGGGCCGTGGCACCGGCTGGCCGCCGTCGAACTGCCCGCCGCCGTCCCCTACCTGGTGGCCGGTCTGCGGGTGGCGGCCGTCTCCAGCATCTCGCTGGCCTCGGTCGGCGCGCTGGTCGGCCGGGGCGGCCTCGGCTACCTGTTCGTCGACGGCTTCCAGCGCACCTTCCCGACCCCGATCGTGGCCGGGATCGTCCTGATCGCGGTGCTCGCCCTGGCCGTGGACCTGCTGCTGGTCGGCGCCCGCCGGCTGCTCGCGCCCTGGGCCGTCCGGGAGAAGGGAGCCGGGCAGTGAACTGGTTCACCTGGCTGGGGGACTTCTTCTCCGACCCGGACCGCCGCAGCGGTTCGAACGCGATCGCCCACCGGATCGCCGAGCACCTGCTGCTCTCCGGTGAGGCCCTGCTCTACGCCGCGCTGCTGGCCGTCCCGCTCGGGCTGCTGATCGGCTACACCGGGCGCGGCGTCACCGTGGTGACCGCGATGGCCGGCGCGGCCCGCGCGCTGCCGACGCTCGGGCTGGTGACGCTGGCGGTCCTGCTCGCGGGGGTCGGCGACACCGCCGTCCTGGTGCCGCTGGTGGCGCTGGCGGCCCCGCCGCTGCTGGTCGCCGCCGTCGAGGGGGTCCGGGGCACCGACCCGGATGTGCGGGACGCGGCCCGGGGGGTCGGGCTGACGCACCCGCAGGTGCTGTGGCAGGTCTGCCTGCCGTCGGCGCTGCCGACCCTGCTGGCCGGTTTCCGGACCGCGACCGTGCAGGTC
>NZ_JZWY01000410.1:0-29003 GCF_000966955.1 Streptomyces sp. NRRL S-495 | reverse complement strand
GGACCGAGGAGCCCGGGGCCGACCCGGGCCGAGGAGCGCGGGGCCGGGGGTCCGGACAGGGCCATTTCGGGGAAACCGAGCCCTGCCCGCGCGTGGCACGGCCGCCTCCGGGGGCACCCGGCCGGACGGTGTCCACCACGGCCGCCCGTCCCCGGGCTCGGCCCCGGCCCCTGGAGCACCCCACCGTGAGTACCATCCCTCCTCCACCGTCCGCCCGCCGGCTGCTCGCCGCCGCGACCGCCGCCGCCGCGCTCTCCCTCGGCACCGCCCCGCTCGCGGTGGCCGCGCCGGGGGACAACGGCGACGTCAAGGTCCACGACAGCGACACCCCCGTGAACAACCGGAACGACGATCCGAAGGTCTGCCGGTTCTACCTGGACGCCTTCGACTTCGACACCGTCCAGCTGGTGAACTGGACCATCGAGCAGCAGCCGCCGACCGGCAACGCGCAGGTACTGGCCGGCGCGATCGTGCTGCCCGACGGCACCGGGACGACCTCGACGTACAGCCTGCCGGACGGGCACTACAAGCTCCTCTGGAACTTCGTCGGCGAGAACGGCACCGGGAAGCAGAAGGTCTTCGAGGTGCAGTGCGCGAGCAGCTCGCCGTCGCCCACCGCCACCACCTCGCCCTCCGCCACGCCGTCCCCCTCGCTCTCCGCCACGCCCTCCCCCGGCGGCTCGCCGAGCCCCTCGCCCAAGCCCACCGGCGCGCCGCACGGCGGTGTCGGCACCGGTGGCGGCGGCACCTCCGGCGCCAGCACCGCCCAGGTACTCGGCGGCGCCGGCCTGATCGCCGCGGCCGCCGTACTCGGCCTGCGCGCCCTGCGCCGTCGTCCCGGACGCAATGCCGCGTCCTGACCGTCCGCCCCGCGCGCGGCGCGGCGGCCCCGGCCCGCTGACGGCCGGGGCCGTCGCCGTGGCGCTCGCGGCCGGCGGCACCTGGCTGGTCCGCGACGGCAGCGACGGCGGCGGGCCGCCGCTGCCCCCGGCACCGAGCGACCGGACCCCGGCGGCCTCGGCCCCCGTCCGCACCCCGGCGCCGGTACCCGCCGCACCGCCGCTGGCGGCCTCGGAACCGACCCGGATCCGGATCCCCGCGATCAAGGTCGACGCCCCGATGACCGGCGTCGGCCTGACCGCCGCCCGGACCCTGGCCACCCCGCCGATGGAGCAGCGCAACCTCGCCGCCTGGTACCGGGACGGCACCGCGCCCGGGGCCGCCGGCAACGCCGTCGTCGTCGGCCACGCGGACAACCGCAACGGCCCGGCGGTGTTCTACCGGCTCGGGCTGCTGCGCCCCGGCGACACCGTCGACGTGACCCGCAAGGACCGGCGCACGGCGGTGTTCACCGTGGACTCCGTCAAGGTGTTCCCCAAGCGGGACTTCCCGGACGCCCTCGTCTACGGCGACACCGACCGGGCCGAACTGCGGGTCATCACGTGCGGCGGGAAGTTCGACCGGCGCACCGGCGGCTACGAGTCCAACACCGTGGTGTTCGCGCACCTGACCTCCGTCCGGTGACACCGGCGCGGCGCCCCGATCCGAGGCGGTGGCCCGGACCGAGGCGGCTGCCCGGCCCGGGCCCGGGCCGGGTCAGTACGACTTGGGCAGGCCGAGGGTGTGCTGCGCCACGTAGTTGAGCACCATCTCGCGGCTGACCGGGGCGACCCGGCCCACCCGGGTGGCGGCGAGCAGCGCGCCCAGCCCGTACTCCTGGGTGAGGCCGTTGCCGCCGAGCGTCTGCACCGCCTGGTCGACGGTCCGGGCGGCGGCCTCGCCGGCGGCGTACTTGGCCATGTTGGCGGCCTCACCGGCGGCGGCGTCCTCGCCCTCGTCGTAGAGCAGCGCGGCCTTCTGGGTCATCAGCCGGGCCAGTTCGATCTCCACCGCGCACTGCGCCAGCGGGTGCGCGAGACCCTGGTGGGCGCCGATCGGGGTGGACCAGACGACCCGGGTGCGCGCGTACTCGACGGCCTTGGCGAGTGCCTGCCGGGCCAGCCCGAGGGAGAAGGCCGCCGTCATGACCCGCTCGGGGTTGAGGCCGGCGAACAGTTGCAGCAACCCGGCGTTCTCGTCGCCGACCAGGGCCTCGGCGGGCAGCCGCACATCGTCCAGGAAGACCTGGAACTGCCGTTCGGGGGCGACCAGTTCCATCGGGATGGGCCGGTACTCGAAGCCGGGCGTGTCGCGCGGGACGACGAACAGGGCGGGCTTCAGCTTCCCGGTGCGGGCGTCCTCGGTGCGGGCGACGAACAGCACGGCGTCGCAGTGGTCGATGCCCGAGACGAACACCTTCCGGCCGGTCAGCAGCCAGTCCTCGCCGTCGCGGCGGGCGACGGTGGAGATCCGGTGGGAGTTGGAGCCGGCGTCCGGCTCGGTGATGCCGAAGGCCATCCGGCGGCTGCCGTCGGCCAGACCGGGCAGCCACTGCCGCTTCTGCTCCTCGGTGCCGTAGCGGGCGATCACGGTGCCGCAGATCGCCGGGGAGACGATCAGCAGGAGCAGCGGGCAGCCCGCGGTGCCGAGTTCCTCCAGGACGATCGCGAGGTCCGCGATCCCGCCGCCGCCCCCGCCGTACTCGGCGGGGAGGTTGACGCCGAGGTAGCCGGCCTTTCCGGCCTCGGCCCAGAGCTCGTCGGCGGGCTGGCCGGCGCGGGCCTTGGCGAGGTAGTAGGCGGAGCCGTAGCGGCCGCCCAGGTCGGCGACGGCGCGGCGCAGGGCGACGCGCTCGGGGGTCTCGATCAGCTGGCTGCCGGGGGCGGTGGTGCGCGGTGCGGACATGGCTGGTCCTTCCGGGCGGTTCTTCGTCGGGGGTTGTGGGGTAGCGGGGCTGCGGGCCTGCGGGGTGCTTGCGCGTGGGCGTGGCGGTGTTCAGGGCGCGGGGTGCACGACGGCGAGCAGGGTGCCGAGTTCGACCTGCTGCCCGGGGGTGGCCCGGAGTTCGGCGAGGACGCCGTCGGCCGGGGCGGTGACCTTGTGCTCCATCTTCATCGCCTCCAGCCAGAGCAGCGGCTGGCCGGCGGTGACGGTGTCGCCGACCTCGGCCGCGGTGCGGACGACGGTGCCCGGCATCGGGGCCAGCAGGGCGCCGGGGTCGGTCTGTCCGACGGGGTCGGGGAAGCGCGGGAGCGCCGTGAGCACGGTGCTGCCGAACGGTGTGTCGACGTGGACCCGGTCGCCGTGGCGGGCGATCTCATAGGCGCGCCGGACCTCCCCCTCGCTCAGCACCACCCGCTCGGCGGACGCCTCGACCAGCGTCACCCCGGGGTGCTCCTCGGCCCGCAGTCCGTCCCGGGTGAGCCGGTAGCGGACCACCGACTCCGTGCCGTCCTCGGTGCGGTAGCGCCTGGCCTGCGGCTGGGACGGCAGGTTGCGCCAGCCCGAGGGCAGCGCGCCGGTCCGCGCCGTGGACCGGGCGGCCGCCTCGGCGAGGGCGGCGGCCAGCGCCGCGCGTCCGGCGCCCTTGGTGTCCGGCGCGAGGAGCCCGGCCGCGTGCTCGGCCAGGAAGCCGGTGTGCACCTGCCCGGCCAGGAAGGCCGGGTGGCGCAGCGCCCGGACCAGCAACTCCCGGTTGGTGGCCGGTCCGTGGACCTTGGCGCGGGCCAGCGCGTCCGCCAGCCGCCGGGCGGCGGCCGTGCGGGTCGGCGCCCAGGCGATCACCTTGGCCAGCATCGCGTCGTAGTGCGGGGTGATCTCGCCGCCGGGCGCGACCCCGGAGTCCAGTCGCAGTCCGGCCTCGCCGGTCGAGGTGAACTCCTGGTGGTCGGTGACGAGTTCGAGCCGGTGCAGGGTCCCGGTGGCGGGCTGCCAGTCCTTGGCCGGGTCCTCCGCGTACAGCCGGGCCTCGACGGCGTGCCCGGCGGTCGGCGGCGCGTCCGGGCCGGGGAGCTTCTCCCCCTCCGCGACGGCGAGTTGGAGTGCGACCAGGTCCAGTCCGGTGACGGCCTCGGTGACCGGGTGCTCGACCTGGAGCCGGGTGTTCATCTCCAGGAACCAGAATCGGCCGTCCTCGGCGAGCAGGAACTCGGCGGTACCGGCGCCGGTGTAGCCGATCGCCCGGGCCGCGCTCACCGCCGCGGCGTGCAGGGCCGTGCGGACGTCGTCCGGGACTCCGGGGGCCGGCGCCTCCTCGATCACCTTCTGGTGGCGCCGCTGCAGTGAGCAGTCGCGGTCGCCGACCGCCCAGACCGTGCCGTGCGCGTCCGCCAGCAACTGGACCTCGACGTGGCGGCCGGTGGGCAGGTAGCGCTCGCAGAACACCTCGTCCGAGCCGAAGGCCTTGGCCGCCTCCGCCCGGGCCGCGCCGAGTTCGGCCGGCAGGTCGGCGAGGTCCCGGACGATCCGCATGCCGCGCCCGCCCCCGCCGGCGGCCGCCTTGACCAGCAGCGGCAGGTCGGCCTCGGTCGGGGCGTCGAGCGCGTCCAGCACGGGCACGCCGGCCTCGGCCATCAGCCGCTTGGCGGCGGTCTTGGACCCCATCGCGGCGATCGCGGCCGGCGGCGGCCCGACCCAGCCCAGGCCGGCGTCCAGCACGGCCTGCGCGAACCCGGGGCTCTCGGAGAGGAATCCGTACCCGGGGTGGACGGCGTCGGCCCCGGCCTCCAGCGCGGCGCGGACGATCAGATCGGCCCGCAGGTAGGTGTCGGCGGGCGCGGCACCGGGCAGCCGGACGGCGGTGTCGGCCTCCCGGACGTGCGGGGCGGCCGAGTCCGGGTCGGCGTACACGGCGGTGGTGGCGATGCCGAGTTCACGGCAGGTGCGGAAGATCCGGCGGGCGATCTCGCCGCGGTTGGCGACCAGCAGGTTGGTGATCGGCGGGGTGCCTGTGGGGCGCGGGTGGTCACTGGTGCGCGGGGTGTCGCTGATGTGCGGGTGGTCGGTGGTCATCGCGGGAAGCTCCCTCACATCCGGAAGACGCCGTAGCCGGGTGCGCCCTCGACCGGCGCGTTGTGGATCGCCGAGAGGCAGAGCCCGAGCACGGTGCGGGTGTCGCGCGGGTCGATCACCCCGTCGTCGTAGAGCCGGCCGGACAGGAACACCGGCAGCGACTCGGCCTCGATCTGCTGCTCCACCATGGCCCGGATCGCGGCGTCCGCGTCCTCGTCGTACGGCTGCCCCTTCGCCGCGGCCGACTGCCGGGCGACGATCGACAGCACCCCGGCCAGCTGCTGCGGCCCCATCACCGCCGACTTGGCACTCGGCCAGGCGAACAGGAACCTCGGCTCGTAGGCCCGCCCGCACATGCCGTAGTGCCCCGCCCCGTACGAGGCGCCCATCAGCACGGACAGGTGCGGCACCCGCGAGTTGGCGACGGCGTTGATCATCATCGCGCCGTGCTTGATGATGCCGCCCTGCTCGTAGTCCTTGCCGACCATGTAGCCGGTGGTGTTGTGCAGGAACAGCAGCGGGACCGCCCGCTGGTTCGCCAACTGGATGAACTGGGCCGCCTTCTGCGACTCCTGGCTGAACAGCACGCCCTGCGCATTGGCCAGGATGCCGACCGGGTAACCGTGCAGACGGGCCCAGCCGGTGGCGAGGCTGCTGCCGTAGCGCGGCTTGAACTCGTCGAAGTCCGAGCCGTCGACGATCCTGGCGATCACCTCGCGCGGGTCGAAGGGGACCTTCAGATCACCGGGGACGATGCCGAGCAGCTCCTCCTCGGCGTACTTCGGCGGTTCGGCGAACCGGTCCGCATCGGGGCCCGGCTTGCGGTGGTTGAGCCGGGCGACGATCCGGCGGGCCAGGCGCAGCGCGTCCGGCTCGTCCAGCGCGAAGTGGTCGGCCAGGCCGGAGACCCGGGCGTGCATCTCGGCGCCGCCGAGCGACTCGTCGTCGGACTCCTCGCCGGTGGCCATCTTCACCAGCGGCGGTCCGCCGAGGAAGACCTTGGCCCGTTCCTTGACCATCACGGTGTGGTCGGACATGCCGGGCACGTAGGCGCCGCCGGCCGTGGAGTTGCCGAAGACGACGGCGACGGTGGGGATTCCGGCGGCGGAGAGCCGGGTGAGGTCGCGGAACAGCGCGCCGCCGGGGATGAAGATCTCCTTCTGGCTGGGCAGGTCGGCGCCGCCGGACTCGACCAGGTTCACCAGCGGGAGCCGGTTGGTGAGGGCGATCTCGTTGGCCCGCAGCGCCTTGCGCAGTGTCCACGGGTTGGAGGCGCCGCCGCGCACGGTGGGGTCGTTGGCGGTGATCACGCACTCGACGCCCTCCACCACGCCGATGCCGGTGACCAGCGCGGCACCGACCGGGTAGTCGCTGCCCCAGGCGGCGAGCGGGGAGAGTTCCAGGAACGGCGAGTCCTCGTCGATCAGCAGCTCGATCCGCTCGCGGGCGAGCAACTTGCCGCGCTTGCGGTGGCGTTCGACGTACTTGGGGCCGCCGCCGGCCAGTGCCTCGGCGTGCTCGGCGTCCAGCGCGGCGAGTTTGGCGAGCATCGCCTCCCGGGACGCGGTGTACTCGGCGCCGCCCGGGTCGAGGCGGGTGGGCAGGACGGTCACAGCAGGGCCTCCGGGATGTCGAGTCGGCGCGAGCGCAGCCACTCCCCCAGCGCCTTCGCCTGCGGGTCGAAGCGGTGCTGGGCGGCGACGCCCTCGCCGAGCAGGCCGGTGATGGTGAAGTTGAGTGCGCGGAGGTTCGGCAGGAGGTGCCGGGTGATCGGCAACTCCGCCGTCTCCGGGAGGAGTTCGCGAAGGAGTTCGGTGGTGAGGGTGTGCGCGAGCCAGCGCCGGCCGGGTTCGTCCCGGGCCCAGACGCCGAGGTTGGCGTCGCCGCCCTTGTCGCCGCTGCGGGCACCGGCCACCAGGCCGAGCGGGGCCCGGCGGGTGGGGCCGAAGTCCGTTCCGCCCGCCTCCGTGCCGTCCCCGTCCGGCTGCTCCTGCTCCGGTTCGTCCTGGGCGGTGGCGGTGACCGGTGCGGGCGGGACGGTCACCCGGCGCCCGTCCGGCAGTACGGCGGTGTGCTCGACCTCCCCCGCGCCGATGTACGCGGCCTCGAACACCCCGTACGGCGCGCCCGGCCCGGGCGGGGCGGTGAGATGGAAACCCGGGTACCCGGCCAGCCCCATCTCGACGGCCACTCGCCCGAGTTCGCGCCCGACCCGGGCTGGGTCGCGGTCCCTGGCGGTGAGCCGCAGCAGCGCGGAGGCGGCCTCCTCGGTGGCGGCGTCGGCGTGGTCGGTGCGGGCCAGTGTCCACCGCAGTTCGGCCGGCCGCCGGTCGGGTGCCAGCCCCTCCTCGAACTGCCGCCGTACCAGGTCGGCCTTGGCCTCGATGTCGAGCCCGGTGAGGACGAACACCACCTCGTTGCGGTGGCCGCCGAGCCGGTTGAGCCCGGCCTTGAGGGCGGCCGGGGGCGCCTCGCCGCGCACCCCGTCGATCCGCACCCGGTCCGGCCCGTCCTCGGTCAGCCGGACGGTGTCCAGCCGGGCCGTGACGTCCGGGCCGAGGTAGCGCGGACCGCCGGTCTCGTACAGGAGTTGGGCGGTCACCGTGCCGACGGTGACCGCGCCGCCGGTACCCGGGTGCTTGGTGATGACGCTGGACCCGTCCGGGTGGAGCTCGGCGAGCGGGAACCCGGGCCGGGTCACGTCGTGCTCCCGGAAGAACGCGTAGTTGCCGCCGGTGGCCTGCGCACCGCACTCCAGCACGTGCCCCGCCACCACGGCTCCGGCGAGCGCGTCCAAGTCCCCCGCGCCCCACCCGAAGTGGGCGACGGCCGGACCGACCACCAGCGCCGCGTCGGTGACCCGCCCGGTCACCACCACGTCCGCCCCGCCACGCAGGCACTCGGCGATCCCGAACGCCCCGAGATAGGCATTGGCCGCCAACAGCCCCTGGGGAAGTCCGAGTTCTTGACCCCGGGGCAGCAGATCGTCACCCTCGACATGCCCGACGGCCGGGTCCAGCCCCTGGCTCTTCGCCAACTCCCTCACCGCGTCGGCCAGGCGCGCGGGGTTCAGCCCACCCGCGTTGACCACGATCCGCACGCCGCGCTCCAGCGCCAGACCGAGGCACTCCTCCAGCTGCCGCAGAAAGGTCTTCGCATAGCCGAGCGACGGGTCCTTCAACCGGTCCCGCGCCAGGATCAGCATCGTCAACTCGGCCAGATAGTCCCCGGTGAGCACGTCCAGCGGCCCACCGGTGAGCATCTCCCGCATCGCCGAGAACCGGTCCCCGTAGAACCCCGAAGCATTCCCGACCCGCAACACCGCCCGGTCACCCACCCCGGCCTCCGACCCCACTCGCACGCCTACCCCCAGAGGTGGCCCAACGATCGCCGTCGGTGAGCACACTGACACCCACCGGGAGAAAAAGCAATCACGCCTGCTTGTTTTCAGGCGCCCAAGGGAACCGGACGGACCGGGCGGGCGAGCGGAAGTTCTTCCACGACGACCGCTGCCTGCGCGCGGACGATCCGAGCGGAATCCTCCAAGGGCCGGACTCGATCTCCTCGGTCGCACCCAGCCTGGCCGACGCGGGATTCGGGGCCGACATCGACGACGGCGTCCGCCTTCCCGACGGCAGGACCTATCTCTTCAAGGGGGACAAGTACGTTCGCCTCGACCCGGTCACGCTCGCCGTCGACCCGGGCTGTCCGCTGACGACCGCGGACGAGTGGCAGGGGTTCTCGTCGACGTTCAGCGCGGAGGACTTCGACGCGGTGTGGATCAATCCGAACCACCCGTGAGCCCTGCTCGCCAGTGAGGGCTCAGGACTCGGGCTGGGTGGTGGTCTCACGCAGGCGCTGGCGGTGTTTGCGCATGGAGACCTGGGAGCCGCAGCCGGTGCTGCAGTACAGCCCTCCCCCGTTGCGGGTGCGGTCGAGGAAGCCGAAGTGGCACGGCGGGTTGCGGCAGGCCTTGATGCGGGCCCAGTCGCCGGTCCCGGCGAAGGTCGTCACCGCGGCCAGGACGGTGCCGAACACGCGCGGCGCTCCCGCCTGCGGCGAGGCCAGCTCGACCCCGCCGGCCGTGACCACCGTCGCCAGCGGGTAGAGCGGGCCCACGCGTCGCAGGTACCGCTCGGCGCGCAGCAGCGGCTCGCCCCGGCTCTCCTCGTCGCCCGAGTGCGCGAGCAGCAGCGTCACCAGGGCGTCGCGCAGTTCGCGCGCGGCCGCGGCGTCGGCGTCGGTGACCACGGTTCCGCCGCCGAACTCGTCGCGCTCGGCCAGCCAGGCGGCGAACGAGTCGCCGTCCCCGAAGAGTTCGCGGCGGCCCGCGCCGTCGGCGCGCGTGTTCACGAAGGCAAGCACGGTCTCCACCGTCGGCGTGACGGTGCGCGGGCTTGGTCCGGGGGATCCGGCCGTCGCTGTGGTCATCCCCCCACAGTACCGCAGCGCGAGTGGAGCTATTCCGGCTAGTGGGCAACCGTCGAGCCGATCGAGGTCGACGCGTTGCGTTCTAATGCGATACGGTCGCAACATGAATCAAAACTCCACCCACCGCACCCACCTCCGCACCTGGCTGATCACCGGTGCGACGTCCGGCATCGGCCGCGAACTGGCGCTCCAGGCACTGGAGAACGGCGACAACGTCGCGGCCCTCGCCCGCGACACCTCCCCCCTGGACGAGACGGCGCAGGCCCACGGCGGGCGCCTGCTCCTCGTCCGGACGGACGTACGTGACGAGAGAGCCGTCCAGGGCGCCGTGGACGCCGCGCTCGCCCGGTTCGGCCGGATCGACGTGGTGGCCAACAACGCGGGCTACGGACTGTTCGGAGCCGTCGAGGAGGTCTCCGACGCGCAGGCCCGCGCCGTCTTCGACACCAATGTCTTCGGGGTGCTCAACGTGCTCCGCGCAACGCTGCCGGTACTCCGGGCCCAGCGGTCGGGGCACGTCCTCCAGGGCTCGTCGGTCTACGGGCAGTCCGTCCACCCCGGCGTGGGCCTGCTGGCCGCCACCAAGCACGCGGTCGAAGGGCTGTCGGACGCGCTCGCGGCCGAGGTCGCACCACTCGGCATCAAGGTCACGCTCGTCCAGCCCGGGCTGACCGCGACCCCGTTCCTCGCCAACCTCGATGTCGCGGCCGGCCTGGACGACTACGACCCGACCGTCCGCGAGGTCCAGAAGGGCATCGGGGAACTGCCCGCGACCGCGTTCTCCGCCGCGGCGCGGATCGCCGCCGGCATCCGGACCGCGGTCGACAGCCCCAATCCCCCACTGCGCCTGGCCCTCGGCACCTCCGCCGCGACGGGCATACGCTCCGCCCTGGCGGAACGGCTCGCCGACCTCGACGGCTGGCAGGGCACGACCGACGCCGTGGACCAGTAGGGCAACAGGCAGGGCAACAGGCGGGGCGACAGGCACGAGGCACCGGGCCACAGGTCCCGCCGGGGGGCACGGTCACAGCGAAAAACGGCCCGGCCCCGCCGCCGCCCCGCCATGACACAGGGGTCCGGTGCGAAGCCGCAGCAGACGGCTTCGCACCGGACCCCTGTCGTGGCACAGCTCCACGACCCATGGCGCCACCCGGCCGGGAACTACTCGGCCAGGCGCGCCAGGGCCAGGGAGAGGGCGCGGTCGAGCGCGTCCTCGGCGTCGCAGGGGACGTCGGGGCGGACGCCGGCGCCCTCCCAGTTGGTGCCCGAGACCGGGTTGACCGCGCGGGCGACGGGCACGCTGAGCTCCAGGTGCGGGTGCACCGTCCAGCCGTCGCGCGGGTGGGCGCCGCCGCGGGTGGCCTCGCCGACGACCTCGGCGCGGCCGAGCTGCTGCAGGTCGTAGGCGAGTTCCTCGCCCGCGGAGAAGGTCTTTCCGCTCGTCAGGACGTAGACCGGCTTGTCGGCGCCGAAGCGGGCACCCGGCACGAACGGGGGCGTCCAGGACTGCGCGACCCGCTCCCCCTGCTTCGAGACCATGGTGTTGAGGTGGGTGCGGCCGTCGAGCAGGTAGCCGCAGACGAAGGCCACCGTGTCCGGGTCGCCGCCGAGGTTGCGACGCAGGTCCAGAACGAGCGCCTCGGCCGGCGCCACCAGCGAGAGCGCCGCGGCCAGCGGCTGCGCGGCCCAGTCCAGCGGGAACATGTGGGACGAGATCTCCAGCACCGCGACGCCGCCGTCGAGGAGCTCGACCCGCGGAACGCCGCCCAGGGTGGCGTCGAACTTCCGCCGCATCTCGGCGAGCACCGCCTCGCCCTGCCCCGAAGGCACCGGCACGGCGTGGTGCTTCAGCGCCAGGTGCAGGTCGCCGTTGACGGACCGCAGGTCCGCGGTGACCGCGTCGGCCAACTCCTCGGCGGATCCGGCCGGGTACGAGCCCTCGGCACTCCGGCGGCGCAGCAGGTCCGCGAGCTCCCCGGCGACATCGGGGAAGACGTAGTTCTCGCGGACCAGGTCGGCGACCGACTCGACGACGGCGACGGTGTCCAACGCGGGTGACGATGTGGTGGAGGTCATGACAGGGAGTACACCAGCGGCTTGCCAAAGCGTCAAACGTACTTAACGCTTGATCCGGTGAGCCAACAACCGGACGACAGCGTCCAGCGGATCAGCACGCCCCTGCAGCACACCGCACTCGCCCACCCCACGCGCCAGCGCCTGCTGTTCGCCCTCAGCGGCCGGCCGTCGACGATCAGTCGGCTCGCCGCGCAGCTGGGAGTGAACAAGGGCAGCGTCTCCCACCACCTCGGGGTGCTGTCCGAGGCGGGGCTGATCCAGGAGGCGGGAACGCGGCAGGTCCGCGGCGGCACCGAGAGGTACTACCGGCGGACCGCCGAGCGGCTCGTCATCGCACGGCCCCGGGCCGAGGGAACGGCCGCGCTGTTCGGCGCCGTCGCCCAGGAGTTGGAGCGCTCCCCCGTCGACCATCTCCTGACCCTGCGCCACATCCGGCTCAGCCCGGCCAAGGCGGCCCGGCTCGCCAAGGCGCTGGCCGAACTGGTCGACGAGGCGGAGGAGGGTCCGGAGGGCGAGCCGGTGCACGGCCTCCTGGTGACGCTCTACCAGCAGGCCGGGACGTAGGGGCCGTGGCGCAGGGCCGTGGCGTAGGGCCGGGGCGCAGGGCCCGGGCCGGGCCGGTCGGGTTCACTTGCCGGAGATGCTCCATGTGCCTTCGGTGGCAGCGTCGTTGAAGGCACTCCAGGCGGTGCCGTCGACCTTGAGCGCATCGAGGAGGTAGGCGGAGATCGCATCGGCGACGAGGGCGACGCGGGCGGGGTCCTCGTCGGTGGTCTCGGCGACCGCCTCGCCGGCGATGCCGCCCATGGTGTGCTCACCGTCGGCGACGGCGAGCAGGCTCTTCGGGGACGGGCCGAGGTGGTAGGCGTCGGTGAACCAGTCCGGCCCCCGGGTGGAGAGCCGCGACCGGTCCTTGCCGCCCGCGACGACCAGGGTGGGGACGGTCATGGTGGAGTAGTCCGGCCTCATGAACGGAAGGTGCTCGACGGCGAACGGGGTGAGCGTGTCACCGGTTCCGGTCGCCGCGATCAGCGCGCCGGCCGCGACCGCGGGGTGGGAGAAGTCCTCGCNGAAGTCCTCGCCGGGAACGCCGTCGGCGTCGAGCACGCGCGCGCCGAGGAGCGCGCCGGCCGTCTGGGCGCCCCAGGAGTGGCCGACGACCGCGATCCGTCCACGGTCGACCCGGGCCTCCAGGCCGCCCGCCTGGAGAAGGATGTCGCCGAGATGGTCGAGGACCGCGTGGAGGTCGGCGATCCGCACCCGCCAGACGGTGGCGAAGCGCGGGTCCTCCCAGCCGATGCCGTTGCGGCGGGAGTCCAGGTGGGTGGGCTGCACGACGACGAATCCGGCCGCGGCCCAGCGGTCGACGAGGGGCTCGTACCCGTCGAGGGACCAGGCGTTGCCGTGGGAGAACACGAGGACGGGAAGGTCCCGGCCCGCCACCGGGGCGGTGACCTTCACCTGCAGCTCGACGCCGCGGCCGGGTGCGGGGACGGCGATGGGCTTGACCGAGACGATCCGCTGTTCGAGAGGGCGGACGGGCATGGGGGACCTGCGCTTTCGCCAGGGGAAGGCTCTGCCATAATTTGGCGGAGCAGCGTTCCGCCAATCTAGCGGAACGTTGTTCCGCGAGTAAAGGAGAAGCCCGTGCCCGAACCGGTCGGAGTACGCCAGGCGCAGGCCCGGCGCACCCGCGACGGCGTGCTGGCGGCCGCCGCGGCGGTCTTCGTGGAGCAGGGCGTCCAGGCCCCCGTCCGGGACATCGCCGAACGCGCCGGCGTCGGCGTCGGCACGCTCTACCGGAACTTCCCGACCCGGGCCGACCTCGTCACCGCCGTCTACCGGCACCAGATCGACACCTGCGCCGCGCTCGCGCCCCGGCTGCTGGAGGAGTCGGACTCCCCGTTCACCGCCCTGACCCGCTGGGCGGACGCGTTCGTGGAGTTCCTCGTGACCAAGCACGGCCTCGGCGCGGCGCTGGGGTCCGGCGACCCGGGGCTGGAGAACCTCCACGCCCTGATGCTCGACACCCTGGTCCCCGCCTGCGCGACACTCCTGGACGCCTGCGCGGCCGCCGGCGAACTCGAACCCGGCATCACCGCCTACACGTTGATGCGCGCCATCGGCAACCTGTCCATCACCGGCCCCGATTACGGCCGGGACGAGGTGGCACGGATGGTCGCCGCCCTCCTCGCGGGGTGCCGCGGAAGGACATAGGCGAGGGGAAGAGGAGGCACTCGGCGGCAGGCCGGGGCCCCGGCTTCCGGCGACGAGTCCGTTGCGGGCGGCCGACGGCCCGCGCCCGGGCTCCGAGGCACGGGTGCCGCCGGCGGAGCGCCGACCAGGGAGAATGGGGCGGCGAGCGAGCCGGTCGCGACGACGAAGGAGAAGACCGCATGGCAGCAGTCGGGGTGCACCATCCCAAGGAGGACGCGGAATTCGACTTCGTGCTCGCGCACGTCGACGGTCCGGTGCTCGCGTACTTCTGGGGCGTGTGGGCCGCCGCCTGCAAGGACCTGGAACCGGTGATCAAGGACGTGGCCCGCGAGTACGCGGGCCGCGTCGCCGTCGTCCGCACCGACATCGTGCGCTGCCCGGCGGCCACCGCACGGTACGGGGTGCTGGGCGCGCCGACCTTCGTGCTCGTCCTGGACGGCGAAGCGGTGGCCACCACGACGGAGGCGACCGACGGGGCGGGCGTCCGGGCCTTCCTGGACGCCCATCTCCGGCCCGTCGGGGACAGCTGACGGACCCGAACCCGGACGGAGTCCCGGAACACCGGGTGGGGACCGTCCGGGACTTGGCACCCCGGACGGAGGGACCGGCCCCGGCAGCGTTCGCGCTCTAGGATCGGGTGCATGATCGTATGGCTCAACGGCACCCACGGTGCGGGCAAGACGACGACGGCCGCGCTGGTGCAGCCACTGATCCCGGATTCGCGGGTGTTCGACGCCGAGAAGGTCGGCGAGACGCTCATGGACATCACGCCGGGGCTGCCCAGGACGGACAACTTCCAGCACTGGCCGCCGTGGAGGCCGCTCGTGGTGGAGACCGCCCGGCGGGTGCTCGACTACACCGGGGGCACGCTGGTGATGCCGATGACCGTCCTGGTCGAGCGGTACTGGCGCGAGATCGCGGCGGGTCTGGCCCACCACGGCATCCCCGTAAGGCACTTCGTCCTCCACGCCGACCAGGACACCCTGCGCGGGCGGATCGAGGGGGACACCGTGCTCGGCGGCCCCTCGCCGTTCCGCCTCAGGCACCTGGAGCCCTACGCCGAGGCGGCCCGCACCTGGCTGCACGCGGAGGCCGAGGTCGTCGACACCACGCACCTCACACCCGCCCAGGCCGCCCGGCGGATCGCGGAGGCGGTCACGAGCTGAGCCGGTCGGGGGCGTCGGCCTCGGCAGGGACGTCGGGGGCCGGGGGCGCCGGGCGGGTGCGCTCGGCCCAGCCGGCCAGCGGCGGGGCGGCGGCGCCCAGGGCGGCGAAGAAGAGGCCGAGGAGCAGCCAGCCCGTGTGGCCGAGGCCGAGGACGGCGCCGGTCAGGACCAGCGGGGCGAGGGCCTGGCCCGCGTTGAAGCCGAGGCCGAGCAGGCCCTGGTACTGGCCCTGGGCGTGGTCGGGCGCGAGGCCGAAGCCGAGGGCGTAGCCGGCCGAGGACTCCCACACCTCGCCGATGCTGTGGAGGACCACCGCGAGCACGGCGAGCACCGGCGCCACCCAGGCGGGGACGTCGGCCGTCAGTGCCATCAGGGGGCAGCTGAGCAGGAACATGAGGCCGGCGAGGCGGAAGGCGCGCCCGCCCTGACGCGGGGTCTCCACCTTGGAGCCGAGCCTGCTCTGGAACAGCACGCAGACGCCGCTGTTCATCGCGTAGACCGCCGCCACGGTCCAGCGCGGTGCGTCGGTGTGGGCGCTGAGCCAGATCGGCAGGAGCAGCGCAACGGTCTGGTACTGCAGGCCCATGGCGCTGTAGAGGGCGACGAAGGACACGTACGGCCGGTCGGCCAGGACCGACCACTGGCGGTGCTGCTCGGGCCGGGGCAGCGGCGGGTAGGCGGGGACGCCGAGCAGGACGATCAGTGCGGCGCCGGCGAAGCTGGCGGCGTTGGCGAGGATCAGCGCGGTGTAGGCGGCGCGGGTGTCGATCTGGAGGGCGACACCCGCGCCCAGGGTGCCCATGACCACGCCGAGGTTGACGTAGGTCCGGAGCCTGGCCCGGAACGCGGCGGGACGATCGCCGCCGGCCCTGGCGATGAGCGCGCCGCCCGCGGCGCCGCCCGCCGAGGCGGCCAGCCGTTCCACGGTGGCGAGCAGGACAAAGGCGAGCCAGCTGTCGATGAGGACGAAGGCCGTCATGGATACGGCCTGGACGGCGAGGGAGGCCAGGGAGACCACGCGCGGCCCGTAGCGGTCGGCCAGGTTGCCCGCCGGGATGCCGGCCGCCAGGCCGCAGAGGCCGGCGATCGTCAGGCCCGCCCCGACCTGGGTGGCGGGCAGGTGCACCACGAGCGTGAAGTAGAGGACGGACGCGGCGTTGAAGAGGCCGTTGCCCACCCGGTTGACGAAACTGGAGGCGATCAGGGCCCGTTGCGGACCGGCCTCCGACTCCTCGGACACCTTCCGCCCGGCCCCCCGCTTCATCATGATCATGCCGAAGAGGCTAACAGGGGGCCTCGCGGCTCCTTCGGGCGCACCGGCCGTTCGCGCACCGCTCGAACCGATGTCCGACCGGGAGGTGGCCGTCAGGCCGGGACGAGGGCGTCCCACTGGGCGCGGGTCGGGCCGTCGTGCGCCGGCTCGAAGTCCGGGCGGGCGGCCAGCCAGGCGGTGACGCTGCGGTCGACCTCGTCGGTCGCGTAGGCCTCGCCGGGCGTCCGCAGCAGGTGCCGCACCTGGTAGCCGCCCGGGTCCGCCACCGTCTGCTCGACGTGGCCGGCGAGGTACTGGGCGGCGCGCAGGCCGAGGGCCGCGCCGTGGCCGAGCGTCGGGTTGGTGTGGACGAGGCTGTCCCCGGCGTTGACCAGGCCGGTGACGACGGGGCCCTCGGCGTCGACGAGGGAGGTCCAGCGGTTGTCCAGGCCGGCCATCGCCAGGACGTCCGACAGCGGTTCGGCGGCCAGGTCGAGCCAGGCGGCGGTGGCGGGGAAGCTGCGGGCGACGGCCTCGAACACGGCGGGGTCGGTGAGCGCGCCCCGGCTCGGGTCGGCGGTGGAGACCACCACGTTCACCGCGAAGGTGTCGTTGTCGGAGGGGAAGACGCCGGCGAGCGCGAACGGCGCGGACGAGCCGTTCCGCAGCCGGCCCGGGTCGCGGGGCCGTCCTCCCGCACGCGGTACCAGCGGCAGAGGTAGGCGATCCCGGCGCGGTGGCTCTCGACCACGGGCGGACGGCACCCCGCCGCGACGAGCATCCCGGGGACCGGGGAGCGACGGCCGGCCGCGTCGACGACCAGGTCCGCCGGGTGGGTGTCCGCGCCGACCGCGACGCCGGTGACCCGGGCGGGGCGGCCCGGCGCGAAGGTGAGGCCGTCGACCCGGCATCCGCGCCGCACGTCGACGGTGGGCTCCCGCCGCACGGCCGAGGCCAGCGCGGCCTCCAGCACGATCCGGCGGGTGCGGAGGGTCACCAGCTCCTCGTCGCCGTCCCGGTGCGGCGGATGCTCGTCGAACCAGTCGAACTCGTGGTACTCCCGGGCGCCGCGCGCCAGCAGGTCCGCGTAGACGTCGGGCGCCTCGGCGTGCAGCACCGTGCGTACCGGTGCGAGCAGGGAGTGCGGCTGGACGGCCTGCGGGACGCGGGGACGGTCCCAGTGGAAGAAGTCCCGGTGCAGGTCCTCCCCGGCTTCCCGCGTGTCCTGCTCGAACAGCGTGACGGCGTGCCCCCGTCGTCCGAGCATGAGCGCGACCCCCAGGCCGCCGATACCGCCACCGATCACCGCAACCCGCGCCACTGGCTTCCCTTCGCGTCGTGTTGCGGGTGGAGCCTACCGCCCGATGATCTTGGGACGGCGGCCGGGGTCGGGGTGATGCGTGACGCGCGGGATGCGTGACGGGCGGGGTCCGGTGGGGGCAGGATGAGGCGCATGTGCGGTCGATTCGTCTCCACCACCACCCCGCCCGACCTGGCGGAGCTGCTGCGCGCCTCGCTCTGGCCGACGGCGGAGGCGCTCGCGCCGTCGTGGAACGTCGCGCCGACCGACGAGGTGGCGAGCGTGCTGGAACGGGTCGACCGGGAGACCGGGGAGATCACGCGCCAGGTGCGGTCGCTGCGCTGGGGGCTGGTCCCGTCCTGGTCGAAGGATCCGGGCTCCGGCGCACGGATGATCAACGCGCGGGTGGAGACGGCCGCCGAGAAGCCGGCGTTCCGCAAGGCGTTCAAGGAACGGCGCTGCGTGGTGCCCGCCGACGGGTACTTCGAGTGGCGGCCGGTACCGGCGACGGACGGGCGCAAGGGCTACAAGCAGCCCTACTACCTCCACCGGCCGGACGGCGGCCTGCTGCTGATGGCCGGGCTGTACGAGTTCTGGCGCGACCGCACGGCCCCCGAGGACGCGGACGCATGGCTGGTGACCTGCACCGTGCTGACCACCGAGGCGACCGACGCGGCCGGCCGGATCCACGACCGGATGCCGGTCACCCTCACCGCCGACACCCTGGACGCCTGGCTCGACCCGAGCGTCACCGACCCCGCCGAGGTCCGCGGCCTGCTGCACGCACCGACGGGCGACCTGCTGGTGCGACCGGTCGCGACCACCGTGAACAGCGTCCGCAACGACGGGCCGCAGCTGCTGGACGCGGTGGCGGACCCGCTGCCGGACGTCACCGGCGGCCACTACGCCTGAGGCGGCGGGGCCGAAAGGCCGGGCGTCCGACGGGCAGGCTTCTAACGGCGATCCGCGTTGTTCTTAGAATGGGCGGATGGAGGACATCGACGCGATCGCGGTGCTGCAGGACCCAGTGCGGCGCCGACTGTACGAGTACGTGGTGACGCAGGGCCGTGAGGTCGGCCGGAACGAGGCCGCCGAGGGCACGGGGGTGACCCGCACGCTCGCCGCGCACCATCTCGACAAGCTCGCCGAGGCCGGACTGCTGGAGAGCGGCAGCCGTCGGCTGACCGGCCGCTCGGGCCCGGGGGCGGGCCGGCCCGCCAAGGTGTACACCCGGGCGCGCGCCGAACACGCGGTGTCGCTGCCCGCCCGCGACTACCGCACCGCCGCCGAACTGCTCGCCGGGGCGGCCGAGGCGGCCGGGCTGGACCTCGCGCTGCACGAGGCCGCGCGCCGCCGGGGGGAGGCGCTGCGCGGAGCGGAGGCGCCCTGCGGCGACCTCGACCGGGCGATGGAGCTGCTGGCCGCGCGCGGCTACGAGCCTTATCCGGTGCGCAGCGAGGGCACTGCCGACGACGGCAGGGCGGGCGCGACGGCGGTCCGGATGCGCAACTGCCCGTTCCACGCCGTCGCGGAGCAGTTCCCGCCGCTCGTCTGCGGCATGAACCTAGCGCTGCTGGAGGGGCTGTTGGGGACGGACGGTCCGGTCCGCGCCCGGATGGACGCCCGGCCGGGCGAGTGCTGCGTGGTGGTCGAGGCTTCTAAAAACAATGATGATTGACATAGAAACTCGGGCCGTGCTGGGATGAGGCATGACCTCGTCCCAGCCTGCCGCGCACGATCTGCCCGCCCAGCTCGCCCAACTCAACGTCGCCACGCTGCTCCACCCGATCGACGACCCTCGAATCGCACCGTTCGTCGAACTGCTCGACCCGGTCAACGCCGCCGCCGACGGGACGCCCGGCTTCGTCTGGCGGCTCGTCGAGGACGGCACGGACGACGCCACCGGCCTGCGCCCGGCGGGCGAGAACGTCATCGTCAACCTGTCGGTGTGGGAGAGCCAGGAAGCCCTGTGGGAATTCGCCTACCGCAGCGGGCACTTGGAGGCGATGCGGCGCCGGCGTGAATGGTTCGCACGGCACGTCGAGGCGCACCTGGTGCTCTGGTGGGTGCCCGCCGGTCACCGCCCGAGCGTCACCGAGGCGCTGGAGCGCCTGGCCGAGCTGAGGGCGCACGGGCCCTCGCCGCGCGCGTTCACCTTCGCCTCCGCGCACAGCGCCGAGGAGGCCCGGTCGGTGACGGGGTGAAGGAGCAACAAGGAGTAAGGGAGCAGGAGACGGGGTCCGGTCAGACCAGCGGCAGCGCCATCTCCAGTTCGCGGGCGGCCGGGTCCAGCGGGTAGGGCTTGGTGCCGCCGGTGAGCTCGAAGCCCCGGCGCCGGTAGAAGGCGGCGGCCCGGGCGTTGTCCTCGTGCACGGTGAGCAGCAGGCGCCGCGCGCCCGTCTCCCGGGCCCACGCGATGATCGCGTCCAGCATGGTGTCCGTCACCCCGCGCTCGCGGCCCCGGTGCTCCGGGTGGACCCAGACGCCGACCAGCAGCGCCGTCCCGGGCTCGGGCGTGAAGCCGATCATCGTCCCGACCCACTCCCCTCCCCCGGCGCCGTCCTCGTGCACGGCCGCCAGACCGACGCTGCCGGGCTCGTTGACCCGGCGGATCCGGGAGTGCCACTCCTCGTCACCGTGCGCGAGCGCCGTCTCGTAGGTCTCCAGGAAGGCCATCGGGGTGTCCAGCAGCTGCGCGAGGCGCACCTCCCGCAACCGCTCCCAGTCCGTGTCCGTCCGGCCGATCCGCTCGATCCGGTAGGTCATGACGGCCCTCCCCGCAGTGGTCCCTGCTTCGACACGTCCGACACGTTCGACACAGGAGCATAGGCACCCGCCCGGGAGCGGGCGCCGCCGGGGGCTGTCGGCGCAGGTCAGGGGCCGGTCGGGGGCCGGTCGGAGGCGGCGGGGCCGATAGGGTGCGGTGGGGACGGACCCTGCCGACCCGCCGACCTGCCGATGGAGACCCGCCATGCCGACCGCCCACGCCGCCGCTGAAACGTCCGGACCGTCCGGACCGTCGATCGCGCGGTTCGGCTTGGGCACCGCGGCCGTCGGACGGCCCGGGTACATCACGCTCGGCCGCGACCTCGACCTCCCGGCCGAGCGCACCGTGGACGCCCTGCGCGCGCGGACCCACGCCCTGCTCGACGCCGCTTTCGCCGCCGGTGTGCGCTACTTCGACACCGCCCGCTCCTACGGCCGCGCGGAGGAGTTCCTCGGCGCCTGGCTCGCCGCCCGGCCGCAGGCCGCGGCCGAGGTGACGGTCGGCAGCAAGTGGGGATACACGTACACCGCCGACTGGCGGGCCTCCGGCGTGCCGGTGCACGAGGTCAAGGAGCACTCGACGGCCGTCTTCGACCGTCAGGTGCGGGAGAGCCTCGCGCTGCTGGGCCGCCGTCCGGACGTCTACCTGGTGCACTCGGTCACGCCGGACAGCCCCGCGCTCACCGACCCCGCGCTGCACGCCCGGCTGGCCGCGCTGGCCGCCGAGGGCGTGCGGGTGGGCCTGTCCACCAGCGGCCCGGAGCAGGCGGCGGCGGTCCGGGCGGCGCTGGCGGTGACGGTGGACGGCCGGCCGCTGTTCGGCGCCGTGCAGTCGACCTGGAACCTGCTGGAGCCCTCGGCCGGACCGGCGCTGGCCGAGGCGCACGCGGCGGGCCTGCTCGTCGTGGTCAAGGAGGGCATGGCCAACGGCCGGCTCGCCGACCGCAACGCCACCGGTCCGGACACCGCCGCCCTACGCGAACTGGCCGCCCGGACCGGCGCCTCCTGCGACGCCCTCGCGCTGGCGGCCGTCGCCGCGCAGCCCTGGGCGGACGTGGTGCTCTCCGGCGCGGCCACCACCGAGCAGCTCGCCTCGAACCTGGGCGCCGCCGGGCTCGCCCTCGACGCCGCCGCGTCGGCCGGTCTCGCGCCGCTCGCCGAACCGGCCGAGCAGTACTGGCGCACGCGCTCGGCGCTGCCCTGGGCCTGACAGTTCAACGCCCCGGGCCCGACAGCGCCGAAGCCCCGGGCCCGACAGCCCCGAGGCCGGGCGGCGCCGTCAGCGCGGGGCGCGGCGGACCGTCAGCATGTCCTGGGTGTGGCCGATGGCGTAACCGCCGTCCGGCCGGGCGAAATGGCGCTCGACGTAGGCGGTCAGTTCGTCCCGGTCGGGCAGCCGGTCCAGGACGGCCAGGTCGGCCACGTTCACCATGAACTCCGCGACGTCCACCGCCTCCGCCAGCCGGTCCGTCCGGTAGTACAGGTCGAGGGTCTCCAGGGCCACCGTGTGCTCCGGTCCCTGTTCCGCCAACTGCTCGGCGAGCGGCCGCAGGTCGTAGCGCACGCCGGTGAAGTGCGCGGCCATCCGCATGCAGGGGCTCTCCGGGTTCTGCAGCACGACCAGCAGCGTCCCGCCGGGCGCCGCCCAGTCCAGGACCCGGCCGACGGTGCGCAGCCAGTCCTCCGGCGGCACGTAGTAGAGCACGTGGGAGAGGTGGACGAGGTCGGCCGGCTCGGGCGGTTCGGCCGCGTCGATCGGGTCCGGCAGGACGAGGGCCTCCGGGCAGACGGCGCGCAGCCGCTCGCGCATCGCCGCGCTGGGCTCGATCGCCACCGTGCGCTCGAAGTAGCGCGCCAGGTGGGCGGTGGTCCTGCCCTCGCCGGCGCCGACGTCCAGCAGCACCCGGCGCCGGTCCAGGCCGGTGGCGACCTCGGTCAGCCGGGCGTGGGTGAGGGGCTTCTCGTCCGTGCCGGCGAGGAACAGTTCGAACGCCCGGCGGTAGGCCGCGCCGGAGGTGTCCAGCACGCGCATCGACGCCGTCCCCGTTCCCGCGCCTGTTCCGATGCTCGTGCCCGTTCCCGTGCCTGCTCCCGTGCCTGTTCCGATGCTCGTGCCCGCGCCCGGGCCCGCTCCTGTGCTGGTCCCCATCGTGCGGTCTCCTCGTCGACGCGGCGTGTACGGCCGGGCCAGTCCACCGCGGCGCCCCGCACCGGCCGCGCAGGCACGTTCCTGCCCGCGTGTCGTGGAGCGCGCACCCCTCGGGGAGGCCCGGGGCCGTCCCCGACCTGCCCCGACGCCCGCCGTGCGCCGACCCCGGCTGGACCTCCGCCGTCCGATCACCGTGCATGTCGCGGCCACGTCCGCGATCGCCGCGCCCGGCACGCTCGGGGCAACCGACGGGGCGCACCCCGCACCCGCCCGGCCCCTCCCGCACCACCCCGCCGGAAGGAAGTCCACCGCCCGTGTCCCGTACCGCCCGCCCGCGCCACTACCTGATGTGCCGTCCGACGCACTTCACGGTCGACTACTCGATCAACCCGTGGATGGAGCCGGCGAAGCCCACCGACGCCGACCGCGCCGTCGCCCAGTGGGAGCAGCTGTACGCGCTGTTCCAGGAGCTGGGCCACACGGTCGAGTTGATCGAGCCGCTGCCCGGCCTGCCCGACATGGTGTTCGCGGCCAACGGCGCGACCGTGGTCGACGGCACCGCCCTGGTCGCCCGGTTCCGGCACGAGGAGCGGGCGGACGAGGCCCCGGCGTACGTGGAGTGGTTCCGTTCGCGCGGCTACCGGGCGGTGCACCGGGCCGAGTTCACCAACGAGGGCGAGGGCGACTACCTGCTGGTCGGCGACCGCATCCTGGCCGGCACCGGCTTCCGCACCGACCGCCGGGCGCACGCCGAGACGGAGCGCGTCCTCGGCCGCCCCGTGGTCACCCTGGAGCTGGTCGACCCGCGCTACTACCACCTGGACACCGCGCTCGCGGTGCTCGACCACGACGAGATCATGTACTACCCGGCCGCCTTCTCGCCCGAGAGCCGCCGCACCCTGTCCGGGCTGTACCCGGACGCCGTGCTCGCCACCGACGAGGACGCGGCCGTCTTCGGCCTCAACGCCGTCTCGGACGGCCGCCGGGTGGTGCTGCCGGAGGCCGCGGTCGGGCTGGCGGCGCGGCTGCGGGCGCGGGGCTTCGAGCCGATCGGGATCGACGTCACGGAGCTGCTGAAGGCGGGCGGCAGTGTGAAGTGCTGCACCCTGGAGCTGCGCGGCGCCCCGGCCTGACGGGGCACGCTTGCACACCGGGTGGCGCGGGGGCGGCCGCCGGAAAACCGGGTGCGACCCCCGCACCACCCGGTGTTACTGTCGTTCCGGCCGGCCGCGGGACTCCGGTGCGACTTCCGGAATGTGCCTCTAACGCAATGATTCGCAGCTCGTACCCCCATTCCCCGGCTGGCCGTCCTCCTACGACAACCCAGGGACGGGCAGGACTGTGGAGACCTACGGGGACCTCGTCGCCGCCGAGGACGTGCTGCTGTTCGTCAACGCCGCGATCACCGGCACCGGCCAGCGCGAGTTCCACAGCGGAGCCGCCGAGCAGCAGCTCTCGCTCGACTTCCTGCACGAGTACATGCTCGTCAACTACCGCGGCCCCTATGCCGCCGCGCTCGCCCTCGACATCAACGACCACAACGCCGCCCTGATCGTCCGCCGCCTGCTGGAGACCTCCCGCGACGCCACCGACGAGCAGCGGCGCACCGAGGGCCGGCTGATCGCCCGCCGACTGCGGCTGCTGCCGCCGCAGCGGGTCTACCGGCTGATCGGCGAGCTGCGCCGCGCCAAGGTCAACAACCGCCGCACCCGGGCGATCCTGCGCGACTGGCTCGCCGCCCGCCCCGACCAGGCCCTCGACGCCGTCAAGTACCGCGCCGGCCTCAAGCTCGCGCTGCGCCACACCCATCTGCGCCCCGTCGCGGAGGAGACCGGCGACTTCCTGTACGCCCCGCGCCGGCGCACCGCGTACGCCGCGCCGCTGCTGGACGCCTGGCGGCGCGCCCACTACGAGCAGGGCGCGCTCTACGAACTGCCGTACACCGTCGCGGAGGGCTTCGCGAACCGCCACGGCATCCCCCGGGCCGCCTTCCTGCAGAAGATCGAGCCGCGGCTGACCGGCCTGGAGCGACTGCGCCTCCAGGAGTCCGCCCGCACGCTCGGCGCCACCGCCGTCACCGCCGACGCCACCGCCCTCGCCCGGATGCCGCTCACCCGGCTCGCCTCCTACGTGCTGGGCCTGCCGCCCGCCGACCGGACCGCCCGCCGCGCCGAACTGACCGACGCCCTGCGGGGCGTGCTCGACGACAGCTGGTCCGCGTACGGCTCGGGCGTCAAGCGCCGCCGGCCGCTGGCCGCCGCGCTCGCCTGCCACTTCCTGCTCGCGGCGCTGGCCGGCGAGTACACGGCGCTGTGGACCTCCGGTCGCGGCGACGCGCTGCTCGCCCGCCCGTCCGGTCCGACCCCGCTCGGGCGCCGCATCCTGGACGCGCTGGACACCGCGCCCGAGCGGCTGGTGATCGTCTCCGACGGCTGGGACAACGCCCCGCCGGGGCTGGCCGCCGAGGTGCTGCGGGTGTGGCGCACCCGACTCGACCCGGAGCACCGGACCAGCATCGTGCACCTCAACCCGGTGTACGACGCGGAGGGTTTCGACGTCCGACGGCTCGCCCCGACGGTGCCGACGGCCGGGCTGCGCGACGCCGAGGACCTGCCCGCCCTGGTCGAGTTCGCCCGCTTCGCCGAGGGCCGCACGGACCTCGCGGAGCTGACGGCGCACCTGGCCGCCCGCACCGAGCGGTTCCTGGCGGCGGACGGCGCGGTGCGCGTCCCGGTGGCCCGTACGACCGGTCCCGACGAGACCGCCACCGGGAGCACCGCCGCCGAGAGCACCGAGACCGCCGAGGAGACCGTCCGATGACCACCACCCCGGCCGCCCCGGCGTTCCGCCTCGACCTCACCGGCCTCGACACCCGCCCCGCCCAGGTGTGGGGCGGCGTGCGCCTGGTGCCCCTGGTCCGCGCCGAGCCGATCGAGGACCTCCGCCTCCACCAGGAGCTCTACGAGCCGGAGTACACCGCCGTCCCGGTCGGCCGCCGCACCGACTACCTCGCCTTCGTCCCGCACGGCTTCGTCGCCGACTGGACCCGCGACGGCACCCCCGCCGCCGCCTACGGCACCCGGCTCGACCCGCCCTCCGCCATCACCGCGAGCACCCCGCCCGAGCGGGTCCGGGTGCGGGTGCCGCGCCGGATCGCCAAGCGCGAGAACCGGACCCGGCTGCGCTTCCTGCCGCTCCACCTCGCCCTGGAGGGCTATCTCGCCCTGCACTTCGGCGGCCCGTCGATCGCCTGGGAGGAGTACTCCGAGCGCGCGCTGCGGCACGGACTCTCGCCGCGCGCCGAGGAGGCGTACGCAGGCGACCGGGTCCGCGGCCTCGCCGACGCCCTGCGGGTCTTCGAGATCCACCCCGGCCAGTGCGGCCTGGTCGTGTACGTGGCCGACGCGCTCGCCGCGGCCTTCGTCGTCCCGCACCCCGACGACTACCGCGCCCTGCACCGGACCCTGCTGCTCGACCTCTTCGGCGAGCTGATCCACCACTACGCCCTGCTGTCCGGCCCCGTCCCGGACTTCCGGGCCGATCTGCGCACGGCCGGTCCGATCAACTCGACCGCCGAGCTGCGCGCGGCCGTCGACGGCCAGGAGCGCGCCTGGGCGGCCTTCCACGACGACACGATGGCCGGCGGCCTGCTGGACCCGGACTACCGGGCGCGGACCGTGCGCCGCCTGGGCCGTTTCCGCCTCGACCGGTTCCGGCCGGAGTTCCGCCCCAAGCAGGAGAACCACATCGGCGAGGCGATCACCGACGAGCACGGCCGACTCGCCTACCTCAAGACCTTCCGCCTCTCCGAGGCCCAGGTCCGGCGCGGCCACCTGCTGGACCGCCTCGCCGCCCACGACTGGCACCTGCCGACGGCCGCCACCGCGCTCGGCCTCACCGAGCCCCAGCTCGGCCTGCGTCTCGAAGGCGCCGGCTTCGGGGGCCTGCTGCGCCAGGACGTCCTCGACCACTACCGGCGCGCCGCGCGCCAGTAGGACGGGTCCCGTCCCGGAACTGCCCTGTTCCCTGTCCCTGTCCCTGCCCCTGTCCCGCCCGGGCATGGTGCGGGAGCGGGTGCGGGGCGATGATAGGAGAAGGTTCGTGGAAGGACGGTCGGCGATGACCCGACAGCCGCACCATTCCTTACCCGAGGGCGATTCCCACCGTTCCGCCGGCTTCTCGGTGGACCGGTCCGGGACCGGCCGGGCCGACCGGTAGGCGGTCGGCCGTGTCGGCGGGTTCCGGACGCGCGGTGGGCCGCGTCCTGACCTCGGTGCTGCTGGGCACCGTGGTCGCGGTGCTGTGCGCGCTCCTCGCGCCGACCGCGTGGGCGCAGGCCTCGATGACGCTGTCCCCCGACCACGGGCCGCCGCGGACCAGGGTGACGGTCGACGGGACGGGGTTCACGAGCTGCCGCCCGGGGCCGAAGTCCCCGTCCGCGACCGTGCAGTTGCTCTGGGACACCACCCCTGCGGGGACGGCGCCGCTCAACGCGAAGGGACAGTTCCAGGGGTTCGTCGACGTCCCGGCGAACGCCGAACCGCGCCCGCACCTGGTCCGTGCCACCTGCCCGATCGTCCGGTCGCCCGTCTCGCCGGAGCCGGACGTCCCGACGCCCGGGGCACCGGGTCTGGTGGCGGACGTCGTGACCGTCGCCAGGGACTTCGTGGTCGACCCGGACACTCCGCAGAGCCTCGCCCTCACCCCGGCGAGCGGGCCCGCCGGCCGTGCGTTCACCGCCCGGGGCACCGGGTTCTACTGCCCGGCCGACGAGCCCGTCGTGCTGCGCTGGGAGCAGCGTGAACTGGGCCGGACCCTGCCCTCCGACGGCGCCTTCGAGCAGAGCGTCACCGTGCCCGCCGGTGCGGCGCCCGGCCCGCACCCGGTGGAGGCCTCCTGCGGACCGGCGGCAGAGCGCCGGGCCACGGCCACGTTCACCGTCGACCGGGGCGGCAGCGTCGGCCCGACGCCGGACCCGACGGACGTGTCGCCCACCCCCGGGCCCACCACCGGGCCCGTACTGCGGGCACGGCCGGGCGCCGCACGACCGGGGCAGCAGGTCGTGCTCACCGGGACCGGCTTCGCCTGCCCGGGCGCCGGAGCACCCCGGCACCGGGACGGGCGGCGGGTTCGTGGTGACCACGCGGATCGCGGACGACGCCCGGCCCGGGCACTACCGGCTGCGCGCCGTCTGCCCGGACCGTCCGGAGACGGCCGGGTCCACGGACTTCGAGGTGCTGGCCGCCTCTGTGGTTCCCGGGCCGGGCGGGGGCGACGCGGCGCCCACCGCGCTGGTGGTCGGCTCGACGGCCGGCGGCGCCGTGGTGCTCGCCACCCTCGCCGGTACCTACGTGCTCGGCCGGCGGCGGGGACCGCACTGGGCGTCGGCGCACGTCGCGGTCGCCCCGGTGGCCGGTGCGCCGCCGCGGCCGCTGGTCACCGAGACGGACGACCCGGCCGGGCCCGGCCGCGCCGTCAGGCTGGAGTCCCGGGAGGATCCGGGCACGCACCGCGTCGAGGAGACGCCCGACGGCGGGGCGCCAGGCGGCGGGACGGCCGGCGGCGGGGAGATCCGTGCCGGGGAGACCGGTACCGAGGAGGGGGGAACGACCGAGGAGGAGCCATGACCACCGCCACGCTCACCGATCCGGCGACCGCACGCCTGTTGCTGTTCGGGACGGAGACACCCGGCAGCGCCGTCGACACGCTCGCCGAGTCCCTGCGCGGGCAGGGCACCGTCGGCACCCTGCTGCACGGCGTCCCGCGGCTGACCGGCGCGGCCGGGCAGGCCGTCGAGCGCGAGGTGGCGACCGCACTGGACCGCCAGCTCGGGCGCGACCTGTTCGGTTTCGCCGCCGCCGGCTGGTCCCGGTACACCGCCCTGACCGCGGCCGCCCGGCGCACCCGGGCCGACCCCGCGTCGGAGGAGGTGGTGGCACTCGCCAACCACCGCATCACCTCGACCAACAGCCCGCGTGTCGATCTGCTCGTCGACGGCACCACGGTCGGCTCGGTCCGGATGGAGCTGACGCTGGTGATCGAGCTGGCGGGCATCGTCGCGGTGGTCCGGCAGGCCCGTCTGGTGGCGCTGCGCGCCGGCAGTTGCACCGTCACCGGGACACTCAAGGTGGACCGGGAGAAGATCGTCCAGCGCAGCCGCCGGTTCGACCTGCCCGGCGCGGTGCGCCTGCGGAACGGGATCCCGCTGCTCGCGGACGAAGCGGCCCCGCCGGGGCCCGGGCCGGCGACCGAAGCCCGGGCCGGAGCGGAGACCGAACGGCTTCCGCAGGCCGACGGGGCCGCGGCGGCACGGGCCCGGGCGGAGACCGAACGCCTTCCGCGCACCGGCCGCCGGGTCGCCTGACGGACCGTGCGGGCGCGTCNGGCCGAGGGGCGGGAAACGGGTCCGGTCGCGAAATCTGTGGCGCTCGGGCACCGGGGGCGGCTAGGCTCCGGGCCGATGACGACTTCCGCTCCTCACGAAGTGGGGGTCCGGTCCAAGCAAGGTGAGTGCTGATGAGCGCTCACCTCGCGACCGGAGACCCCCGACTCTCCTTCTGGCTGCACGTGCGCGAGTTCGCCGTGCCGGCCTCGGTCATCGAGACTGCGACAGCCCGGCGGCTCGCCGGGGACTGGGCCGGGGCATGTGCCGCCGCCCGGGTCGATGTCGACCTCGATCTGCGGTCCGCCGCCCGGCGCCACGGGCGCGAAACGGCCGACCGACTCCGCTGTGACCTCCGGGCGTTGGCGCCCGAC
>NZ_JZWY01000409.1:0-22968 GCF_000966955.1 Streptomyces sp. NRRL S-495 | reverse complement strand
ACCTGCTGCGCTGGCACCTGCCGAGGGTCGCGCCCGTCGGGCTGCTGCGGCCCGGGCTGACCCTCTCGCTCGCCAGATACGGCGCGGTGCACCTGGTGGTGCGCACGCCGCCGGACCGGGCGAGCGGCGGGCAACGGTTCAGCCTCGCCCTCCAGGACGGGACCGCACCCCGCCGGCCCGCCCACGGGCGCGCACCGGAGCATCCGGCCGACGCGTCGCACCCGCATCCGCACCCCAGCCCGCGGTTCCGGCTGGACCTGCACCGGCACCTCTGGGACGCCGGCCGGAGCGGCGAACTGCCGCTCCGCTCCGGGGGCCCAGAGCGGTGGGCGGCCGAGGCCCGGATCCTGCTCCGCGCCGAGGGCCGACCCGACGGCGAAGGGGCCGTGCGGGTGAGGCTCGGGGCGCGCGAACTGGTGGTGGGGACGGGCACCGGCGGGTCGGCAATGCGCGCGGGCGCGTTGCCGGTGCTGCCCGACGCGGCGACCCTGGTGCCTCCCGATCTGGAGCTGCTCCGGGCCGGGCTGATCGGGCCCGGACAGCTGCACCCGCTGGTGGCGGCGGCCCTCGCCCCCGCGGCCCCGGCACCGGGTGCCTCGACACCGTCCGGCCCCGGCGGCCCGTCGCCCGGCCGACCGCGCGTCGTGCAGTGCCGCGGCAGCCTCCACCGGATCGGCCTGGTCGACGGGGTGCTCACCGCGCTCGACCACCCACCCGACGAAGTCCGCCGCGAAGAGCTGCTGAGGGAACTCACCGGCACCCCGCTCCCCTGCCTGCAGACCATCGACGACGCCCACCGACGCCCGGAGAGCCTCGCCGACGTCCGCGCGCGCCTCGACCACGGCGCCACCGCCGGCGCGCTGGCCGCCGTCGAGGACCTGCTCGGCCCGGACGCCACGCTGCGCACCGGCCCACTGCGGGACGCGCTGACGGAGGCCGCCGAACGGCGGGTCGCCCACGGCCTGTTCCGGGCCGGCCTCACCGATCCGGGGCCGCGCCGGAGCACCGACGTCCGGCCCCGGCCGCGGCCGCAGGAGCGCCGTGCCCACCCGCGGCACGCCAACGGCCGCTGACACCACCCTCGTTCGACCTGCCCGGCTCCCCGCCTCTTTCGACCTGCCCGGCTCCCCGCTCGTCTCCCGAAAGGACGACACCGCATGCCCCTTGCTGCCCCGATACCCCAAGTCGACGTCGCCGCAGACCTCCTGGCACTGCTCTCCGCCACCACCACCGAACCGCGCCCCGACGACCGGCTGGCGGCCCTGACCCTCGCCGTGGCCGCCGACCTGCCGGTGCTGCTGTGGGGCGAACCGGGGATCGGCAAGACCGCCGCACTCACCCAACTCGCCGACACCCTGGCCCTCCCGCTCACCACCGTCATCGCGAGCGTGCACGAGCCCTCCGACTTCGCGGGGCTGCCCGTGCTCGGCGACGACCCGGCCGTGCAGGGCGTCCCGATGGCCCCGCCGGACTGGGCGGTCCGACTGGTCCGGTCCGGCCGGGGCCTGCTGTTCCTGGACGAACTCTCCACCGCGCCGCCCGCCGTCCAGGCCGCGCTGCTGCGGCTGGTGCTCGAACGCCGGATCGGCGCGCTCCGACTCCCGCCCGGGGTCAGGATCGTGGCGGCCGCCAACCCCCGCTCCTCGGCGGCCGACGGCTGGGAGCTGAGCCCGCCGCTGGCCAACCGGTTCGTCCACCTCCCGTGGGAGCACGACCACGAGGTGGTGGTGCGCGGCCTCGGCGGCACGTGGCCGCGCGCCGTCCTGCCGGAACTCGACCCGGCGCGGCTGCCGGAGGCGGTGGCCCTCGCCCGCCGCGCGGTGTGCGAACTGCTCGCCGCGCGCCCGGCGCTCGTCCACCGGCTGCCCGGCAACGACGCCCGGCGGGGCGGGGCCTGGCCGTCGCCCCGGAGCTGGGAGATGACGGTCCGGCTGATCGCCTTCGCCACCGCCGCCGGGGCCTCCCGCGAGGTGCTGGCGCTGCTGGTCCGGGGCACGGTCGGGGACGGGCCCGGCCTGGAGCTGATGGCGGCGATGGACCGGATGGACCTGCCCGACCCGGAGGCGCTGCTCGCCGACCCGGCCGCCGCCGTCCTGCCGGAACGCGGGGACCTCCGGCAGGCCACGCTGGAGGGTGTGGTGGACGCCGTCCGGCGCCGCCCGGACCGGGCGCGCTGGGACGCGGCGTGGGCGCTGCTGGCGCGGGCGGTGGAGAGCGGGGCCCCGGACGTCGCGGTCGTCCCGGCGACCGCGCTCGCCGCGCTGCGGCAGGCGGACTGGGAGGTGCCGGCCACGATCGACCGTCTCGCCGGGGCGGTCGCGCTGTCCCGGCGGGCGGACCGCGCGGTGGCGCGGGCCGCGGCGGCGGACGGGGCCCGCCGGTGACCGCGCCGTCCGCGCCGTCCGCGCTTCCGGCAACGACGCCGGTGCCGCGGGTCGGCCGGCTCGACGTCGACAAGCTGTACGCCGCCCGGCTGCACGCGGTCCGCGTCCGCCCCTACCTGGCCACGGCGCTGTTCGCCCTGCACGTCGTCGAGTCGCGCGACGTCCCGACGATGGCCGTGGACGAGCACTGGCGCTGCTACGTCTCGCCCTCGTTCGTCGCCCTCATGCCGGTGGAGGAGCTGGCGGGCGTCTGGGTGCACGAGGTGTCGCACCTGCTGCGCGACCACCACGGACGCGGCGACCGGGTCGCCCGCGAGCGCGGCCTGCACAGCGTCGCCGACCGGCTGCGGATGAACATCGCCGCGGACTGCGAGATCAACGACGACATCTACGGCGAGGGGCTCGTCCGGCCGGCGGGCGCGGTGCTGCCCGAGGACCTGGAACTGTCCGACGGCCAGCTGATGGAGGACTACCTCCGGCGGTTCGGACTCGGGCCGCTGACCGAGCAGTTCGCCTGGCTGGACTGCGGAAGCGGCGCCGACGGCCTGGTCCGCGGCTGGGACCTCGGGCCGGAGGGCGCGCACGGGCTCGGCCCGCAGGAGCGGGACGCGGTGCGGTTCCGGGTCGCGCAGGGGATCCTCGGCCGGCCGGGCGACGCTCCGGCCGGGTGGCGGCGGTGGGCCGAGAAGGCGTTCCATCCGCCGCAGCAGTGGCGGGAGTTGCTGGGTGCGGCGGTGCGCTCGGCGGTTGCGGGCTCCGGCTCGGGCGGCGACTACTCGTACGGCCGCCCGGCCCGCCGGTCGGCCGCGCTGCCCGGCGCGGTGCTGCCCTCCCTGCGGCGGCGCCCGCCCCGGGTGACCGTGGTCGTCGACACCTCCGGCTCGGTCAGCGACGCCGAGTTGGGCAGCGCGCTGCTGGAGGTCGCGGAGATCTCCCGGGCCGTGGGCGGCCGTCGCGACCTGGTCACCGTGGTGTCCTGCGACGCGGCCGCGCAGACCGCGCAGCGGCTCTGCCGGGACGAGGACATCCCTCTGGTGGGCGGCGGTGGGACGGACCTCCGGCAGGGGTTCGCCACCGCCCTGCGGACCTGGCCCCGGCCGGACGTCGTCGTGGTGCTGACGGACGGTCAGACGCCGTGGCCGGTCGCGCAGCCGTCCTGCCGGACGGTGGTGGGCCTGTTCGGCCGGCCCCGCCGGTGGAACGAGGACGGTACCGAATACCGGCGGCCGGAGCCGCCCGGCTGGGCCCGGGTGGTGACGCTCGGATCGTCGGCGGGCGACCCCTCCTGACCGGCCGCGGGCCCCCTTCCGGGCCTTTTGTTCCCCCAACTCCTTGACGAAAGCATGACATTGACGCACCATCAACCTCGCGGCGCCGCATCTCCTCCAATGTTCCGTCCCTACGGACCCCCCACAGGAGGACAGTCATGCGACTGCCCCGCCGAGGGAAGCCCGCCACGGCCACCGCCGTCCTGCTGGCGCTCGCCCTCGCCACCCCGCTCAGCATCCAGGCCGTCACCCCGGCCGCCGCCGTCCAGCCGGACTCCGTCGCCTCGGCCGGCGACGCCGACACCGCCCGGCAGTACCGCCTCGACGGCCCGCGCACCGTCGCCGAACGCACCGCCGTCGCCGCCACCGGAGCCTCGGTCGATGCCGTCAGGGCCGACTCGGTGACGGTCACGGCCACCCCCGCCGAGGCCGCCCGGCTGCGGGCGCTCGGCTGGTCCCCCGTCCCGCTGCCGGGCCCCCGGTACGGCGACGGGCCGGCCGGACAGGCCGAGGCCGGCGCCGCGCTGTACGACTTCCCGTCCGCCGACTCCGGCTACCACAACTACGCGGAGGCCGCCGCCGACATCGACGCCGTCGTGGCCACGCACCCCGGCATCATGAGCAAGCGGGTCATCGGCACCTCGTACGAGGGCCGGCCGATCGTCGCCGTCAAGATCAGCGACAACGTCGGCACCGACGAGAACGAGCCCGAGGTGCTCTTCACCGCCCACCAGCACGCCCGCGAGCACCTCACCGTCGAGATGTCGCTCTACCTGCTGCACGAACTCGGCGACAAGTACGCCACGGACAGCCGGATCGCCAACGTCGTCGACAACCGGGAGATCTGGGTGGTCCCGGACCTCAATCCGGACGGCGGCGAGTACGACATCGCCACCGGCCGCTACCGCAGTTGGCGCAAGGACCGGCAGCCGAACACCGGCAGCAGCAACGTCGGCACCGACCTCAACCGCAACTGGAACTACAAGTGGGGCTGCTGCGGCGGCTCCTCCGGCTCCACCTCCAGCGAGACCTACCGGGGCAGCGCGCCGGAGTCCGCCAAGGAGGCCAAGGTGGTCGCCGACTTCGTCCGCACCCGGGTGGTCGGCGGCAAGCAGCAGATCACCGCGGCGATCGACTTCCACACCTACAGCGAGCTGGTGCTCTGGCCGTTCGGCTGGACCACCGCCAACACCACCACCGGCATGACCGCCGACGAGTACAACACCTTCGCCACCCTCGGCCGCTCGATGGCCTCCACCAACGGCTACACGCCGGAGCAGTCGAGCGACCTCTACATCACCGACGGCTCGATCGACGACTGGCTGTGGGGCACCCAGCGGGTGTTCGCCTACACCTTCGAGATGTACCCCGGGCCGAACGGCAGCAGCGGTTTCTACCCGCCGGACGAGGTGATCGGGCGCGAGACCAGCCGCAACCGGGAGGCGGTGCTGCGGCTGCTGGAGACCGCCGACTGCGTCTACCGGGCCATCGGCAAGCAGCAGCAGTACTGCGGGATCGCCAACTGAAGCACCGATAGGGCTGGTTGACCACCGCAGGCCCGGTCGGCGCTCCCCGGGGAGCGCCGGCCGGGCCTTCCACTCCCCTCTCCCACTCCCCACTTGTCGCCCGCGAACCGGTGCATGCCACTCCGTTCCGGCCAAACCCGGGCACCCACCGGTCAGAACCGGCCCGCACCGACCCGAGTACGGACGGACCGCCATTCGGAATGCAAAGATCCCCCCAAGGAATGTGACATGTCACAGTGTGCACGTCGGGCTCCGCTGCCGGCGTGCCGCACGAGGGAGGGAACCGCTCCATGAACCGCCTCACCACCGCCGCCCTGGCGGGTGCCGCCGGCCTCGCCGCGCTGACCGTCGGCCTGGCCCCCACCGCGACCGCCGCCACCACCGCTCCCGCCGGGCCCGCCGGGCCGACCGGCACCGTCACCTGCGGGACCCCGGGCGCGCCCGGCTTCCTGCGCACCCGCGCCTGTATCGAGGTCAGCGGCACCCACGTCCGCCTCTACGGCCAGGTCGCCACCACCGACCCGGCCTGGGTCGCCCAGAACGTCGGCTTCACCATCTACGGCTCCACCCCCGCGCTGCCGCCGCAGCCGCCCCTCAACCTGACCGCGCTGGTCCCGGCCGGCGGCGCCACCGTCGGCGACCTGCTGCTCACCGTGCCCTGCGGCAACACGGTGACCAACAACTTCAGCGTGAACAACGGCGGTTGGCCGCCCTCGACGGCGACGGTCACGGCCTTCGTGCCCTGCTGACGTCCCGTCCGGTCCCACCCGCGC
Source organism: Streptomyces sp. NRRL S-495 (assembly GCF_000966955.1). NCBI lineage: Bacteria > Bacillati > Actinomycetota > Actinomycetes > Kitasatosporales > Streptomycetaceae > Streptomyces > Streptomyces sp. NRRL S-495. The sequence goes on along the minus strand of NZ_JZWY01000409.1, from coordinate 17,017 downwards.
GGCCCGGCCCGGTTCAGGGCCGGGCCGCGCGCCCACCCCGACCGCGTTCCCCCTGGTCCGTCACCTCTATGGTGTGACGGTGAGTCTTCATGTGATCGTCGGACACGGACCGGCCGGAGCGGCCACGGCACGACTGCTGGCCGAACAGGGCCACACGGTACGGGTGGTCACCCGGTCCGGGCGACCGGCCGAGCCCGGCATCGAGCACCTCGCCCTGGACGCCACCGACAGCGCGCGGCTGACCGAGGCCGCACGCGGCGCGGCCGCGATCCACAGCTGCGCCGCACCGCCGCTCCCCCGCTGGACGGCCGACTGGCCGCCCCTGCACGCCTCGCTCCTCGGCACCGCCGAGGCGACCGGCGCCGTCCTCGTCATGCTCGGCAACCTCTACGGCTACGGCCCCGTGGACGGCCCCCTCACCGAGGACCTCCCGCTCGCCGCACCCGGCCCCAAGGGCCGCCTCCGGGCCTCGCTCTGGGAGCAGGCCCGCGCCCTCCACGAGGCGGGCCGCATCCGCGCCGTCGAGGTCCGCGCCTCCGACTTCTTCGGCCCCGGCGTGACCGACGGCGGCCACCTGGCCGGCCGCGTCGTCCCCCGCCTGCTGGCCGGCAAGCCGGTCAGCGTCCTCGGCGACCCCGACGCCCCGCACAGCTGGACCTACCTCCCGGACGTGGCCCGCTCCCTGGCCGAGGCCGCCACCGACGAACGCGCCTGGGGCCGCGCCTGGCACGCCCCGACCGCCCCCGCCGTCCCGATCCGCCGCATGGCCTCGCCACCGAGGCCGGCGTCGCCCCCGTCCCCGTCCGCCGGCTGAACCCCGCCGTCTTCGCCCTCGCCGCCCTGGTCACCCCCCTCCTGCGCGAACTCCGCGAGACCCGCTACCAGTTCGACCGCCCGTTCACGGTCGACTCCACCGCCTGGGAAGCCGCCTTCACCACCCGCCCCACCCCGCTCGACACCCAGCTCCGCACCACCCTCACCTGGTGGCGCGCCCGCCTGTCTGCCTGACCCGTTCCGCCCGTCCCTTCCGAAGGGCGGGCGGAACGGCACCATCCGGAACCCTGGGCCCGGAAGACTCCCCATAACCTCACCCTGCGTGCATCCCTCGGTCGGCTATCGTGATCGCAGTCGTGTTCTCGGAGGGGGAGCCGTGACGAACGCCGGGCTCGTGCATCAGGTGCGGATGCTCCGCGCGGGCGCGGGCGATCCGTCGGTGATGCTCGCTCAGTTCCGCCTGAGTGCGGTCCTTTTGCCGCGATGGGGTGCCACGGCGGTCCGGACCGCCGATGTGGGCGGCCTGCGCTGGATCCTCGCCTTCAGCTCGGAGTCCCAACTGGCCCTGTTCGCCGAGTCGAGGGGCCTGTCTGCCGACGGGCTTCCCTACCTGACAGTGCTCGGCGCCCGGCTGCTGGACGTGGCAGTGCCACAGCTGGGAGTGCCGGGCGGGATCGCCTTGAACATCGCGGGCACCGAGCCCATGCTCTTCCCTCCCGTACGCGGCATCGTTCCGAATGCGGCGGCCCTGGACGGGGCCGACGACGACAACGAGGGGGACCGATGGCCGGGTTCGGGGTTGACCCGCAGTCGCTGAAACTCGCGGAGGAGGGCATCAACGCGGCGATCGCCGAGTTACAGGGGCTGGGGATCGCCGGTCTGGCCGAGTCGGGCCGAGGCTTCTCCGAGCTGGAACTCAGCGGAGTGGAGGCCGGCCACCCCGACCTCCACTCCGTGTTCACAGGGTTCTGCGAACGCTGGTCCTGGGGCGTGCGGTCACTGGTCCAGGAGGGCTCCGAACTCGCCCTCAAACTGGGGCTTTCCGCCGGCTTCTACCACGAGCAGGAACGCTATGCGCACGGCCTGCTGAAGGGCGTCGTCGCCGCGGGCATCGGCGACCCGCACCAGACCGAGGATCAGGTCGAGGGGAAGTCCTGGGACCAGATCTGGGGCGACAACCAGTACAGCCAGCTGACGAATCCGGACTTCTCTCCACAGTCCGCCGAAAAGGCCCTCGACGGGATCGGCAAGACCTGGAAGGACATCGCCAAGGAGAAGCTGGAGGGGCCGTTCGGGATCAACAAGGCAGTGGCCGAGGGCTCGGCAGGTACGCACTGATGGGCCTGCACTTCAGCATCACCGACATGGTGAAGGCGGCGGACAACTTCGTCGACGCCAACCTCAAGGCCGGCGCGAAAGCCGTCCAGAAAGGCTCCCACGTCGTCGGGGGCGCACTCAACGGCGTCGGGCTGCACGGAGCCGCGCAGAGCGTGAACGGCTGGGGCGACGGTGTCGCCGACGAGGCCGGGCTGAAGGTCGGCGAGCGGGGCCTGGACGAGACCGACGATCCGAAGGAGCTCGTGCACGGCGATGCCAAGAAGATCAACGAGAGCGCCGCGCACCTGAGGAAGTTCCACGACGCCTTCGAGAAGACCGGCACCGGCCTCGCCCGGCTCGACCACGAACACTGGACCGGCGCCGCGGCGGAGGCCTTCCAGAAGGCCTTCAACCCTCAGCCCAAGCAGTGGCTGGCCGCCGCCGACGCCTGTGGCAAAGCCGCGGCCGCGCTGGAGGCCTACGCCCACACCGTCGTCTGGGCACAGGGCGAGGCGGCCGAGGCCTCCCGTCTGTGGAAGGCCGCGAAGAAAAAGTACGACTCCGCGGTGAAGGCGACCCTCCAGGCAGCCCTGACCTACGACCTTCAGGTCAAGGCCTACAACGCCACGCCGGCCGACCAGCGCCCCACCAGCCCGCCCGCCAAACCGGGCGAGTTCACGAACCCGGCCGAGGCCGACTTCCACCGGGCCGAGGAGAAGCTGGACGCCGCACGCACCCAACGCGACTCGGCGGCACGGACTGCGGCCGCAGCGATCTCGACCGCCACCCGGTCAGCGCCTCCCCGGCCGAGCGACATGGAGATCCTCAAGGCAAACATCAAGGACGGGCTGACCGCCGCCCCGGTCTCGGTGTTCCACTTCGGCGGCGGTGTGGTCAAGAGCGGAACCGATCTCATCAAGCTCGGCCGCTCCTTGAACTTCCTCGATCCCTACAACCTCTCCCACCCGGCCCAGTACCTCCAAGGTCTGTCCACCACGACCGCAGGCCTGATCCAGGCCGGCGACCACCCGGCCGACCTCGTCACCGGCCTGGTCGGCAGCGGCTGGGGCAGCGACCCCTCCGAGGCGACCGGCCGCCTCGGAGGCAACCTCCTCCTCGGCGGCGGCACCGGCGGCGGGGCGGCGGGGGCACGGCCGCGACCCTCGCCGAGCGCGAGGCCGCGGCCGCTGCCAGGAGCGCGGCCGAAAAGGCGGCCCGGGACGCGGCACAGAAGGCGGCGAAGGAAGCCGCCGAGAAGGCGGCCGGACCGGCAGCTCCGAAGCTGCCTCTGCCCACCGGCCTCAACGGCCTCCCGGAGGGCTGGAGTATCAAACCCCCACCACCTCCCGGAGCCGCCGGCACGGGCATCCCGGGCACCGTCAGTCTCCCGTCGCAGAAGGTCCCCCATCCTCATCTCCCGACTTCGCCGCCCCAGCCGCAGCCGGTCCCACCGGCAGCAGGACCCCCGCAGCCGCTCGTCAGGCCCGAAACACCCCCGCTGTCGGCCACCGACTTCGACAAGTTGGGGCCGGCCGAGAAGGCACAGGTTGCCGATGCGGAGATCGCGAAGAACGCCAAGACGTTCGACAGCGATGCGCAAGCCTCGAAATACGGTGCCGACTACTGGAACGACTACGCCACTCACCTCCCGGAGGCGCAGCGGAAGGCGCTCTACGACTACACCTGCGAACCGACGGCCACCGATGGACCGACCTACCGGGAGCTGAACGGCTACCTTCGCTCCGGCAATGGTGGGAGCCCCGAGGTCCTGCAGCGCATCACCGAGATCGACGAGGCCCTCGCCGGTCACCCCATTCCTGAGGACGTCATGGTCAGTCGCGGAACGGATCTCTACCACGTCCCCATGCAGCCCTCGCAGATGGTGGGAAAAACGTTCACGGAGAGCTCGTACACATCGAGCTCTCTCGGCGGACCTGCGGAGGCATTTGCCGACAAACAGGCAGTACTCCATCTCCGCGTGCCGGAGGGAACACCTGCGATCTGGGTCGAGAAAATCTCTTACTACGGGGAGAGCGAAAGGGAGTTGCTCCTGACTCGGGGTCTGAAGTGGCGCGCGGACCGCGTGTTCAGGGACGATAATGGGCAGTGGCAGATCTACGGGGAACTCGTCCCCTGAAGAGAGAGGATCGATTGATGGAGAGCGGTCAGGAAAATCCACGCCTTCGGGAAGACATGCAGCTCAAGCTCGTCGAAGGCGGTCCGGTCGACTATGCCTACCGAACCGACAAGCCCGTCGAGTTCGTGACGGTGGCGAACGAAGCCAGTGGAGTCCTCGGCTACATCTGGGCATCCGACGAGGACGACGCTGCGGGATGGGTCGAGCGACCCGCCGTCCTGGTTGAGGCATCGAACAGCGGCAGTTACTGGCTGCGGAAGCTGCGCGAAGCCAAAGCCCGAAGCCTGACCCCGTCACAAGCCCTCGCCGAGCTGGCCGAGGACCGTCCCGGTGGGCGTATCGGAGCCATTGTGCCGGGTTCGCGATCACGGGCGGACACCGTGATCGCCCTTGAGGAGAAAGCCAGGGAGGGCTGGCAGCCACCGGCCCCCTCAACCACTGCGCGACGGGGAAGAAGTTGAACCAGCGTTCGGAGCGACGCGCCGGAGGTCCCGAAGAGGAAGAGTGACGGAGATCGGGCCTACCGGGTTGATACGCAGGTCCAGTTGCTCGAACTCCTCTGCCAGTCGGCGACCTAGCATCTCGACGACAGCCCAGTGCCCGGGGACGTGCCGGCGCCGGGTGCAGGCCTCGACTCCAGGCCTGCCGTTTGCGTCGCTCGTCACCAGTGGCTCGCCGGTCCTGGCGTCGACGCAGATCACCAACTCCGCTTCCACCAAGGATTCCAGGAGTTCCAACGGACTTCCCTGGCCTTCGGCCAGTCGACCGATTGCGGTCTCGACCGCAGTCCAGTGGGCCGATTCCGGCGCCGCACGCCCGAACGCCTCCGCCCACGCCGGGCGCCGAAGGTTTGCGAGAAACAGTCGGCTCCTGACCGTCGGGTCGGGTTCGTCGACCAAGTCGGGACCGGCGAGCGTCCAGGCAGCGGAGACTTCGGTGTCCGGATGGTCCGCGAGGACAGCCGTGACAGCCACCGGGTCGGCGTGCGTCAGCAACCCGAAGTCGTCGAGCACCTCCTCGGCCAGACCGGCAGCAGCGGCCTGACGCAGGACCAGACCGAGTTCGGCGGACGTCGCGCGGGTCCAGTCGGGTGATCGGTCGGGCCGACGGGGGACGGTGCCGGCCAAGGCGCGTGCGAGCCAGGCGCGGTCGACGGAGGTGGTGGCTGCCACGACCGTGTCACGCAAGGGGCCTTCCGGCAGCCACCACGTCCCGTCCTCGGCCGGGTCCGGGGGCAGGACCCGGGCTGCGGCGACGGCGGCCTCGGCCCCCGCGGCGGCCGACCACTGGGCCAGGGTGAGGGGTTGGACGGCGCCCGCGAGCACGCCGAGTGCATGCCGCACGCCGTCGTCCGCCCCGGCCCACCAGGCGGCGGGAACTCCGGCCCGCCGACCGTCCGGTCCTGCGGCCGTCACGGTGGCCGCGAGCAGGGCCGAGCCCGGGCTGGGCCAGACGTCCTCGGTGTCGAACGGTGAGGCACCACGCCGTTGCGCGTACCAGACGGAGAAGGCATCGGGGTCGGTCCATCCGGGGTCCGCCAGGTCCAGAACCGCCGCTCCGTGGAACAGACTTCCCGTCCTCTCGTCGCCTTCGACGATCATGCGCAGGTTCGGCACCGTCAGGAGCTGGGCCAGGACACCGGCACCGACGGCACCAGGGTCGGTCGATCGGTCGAGATCCCGGAGGAACAGCAGGACCGGGCGGCCGGCGGCGCTCAGCACCTCGGCGAGCTCCGGCGCCGTGCGTGCGGACACCCCCAGTCGGGCGGCCACCCGCCAGACCAGTGTGTCCGCCGTTGTCCCCGCCAGTGAGAACGCGACGTCCGGACGTCGCCCAGGCGGCCCGCCGGGACGGGTGCAGGCACTCGTCAGCCACCTCACCAAGTGCGACTTGCCCATGCCCGGCGGACCGGAGACCACAGCCGACCGAGGCGCGGCCGGGTCGTCCAGCAGTCTCAGCAACGCCAGGCCGGCCGGCTTCCGTCCGGCCCGGAGCGGTGGCAGACGACGCCCGGCTTCACTCACGGTTCCCCCGTTCCGTAGCTGCGCGGCCCCAAGGATCCTATGCGCGCCGCGCGGGCCGCGTCAGAGGGCCTCGATGCGCTCGACGATCAGTTCGCAGAGTTCGTGGGTGCGCAGCGCGTCGTGGGCGTCCAGGGCCTTGCCGGTGCGGACGGCGTCGAGGAAGGTGAGGACGGCCTGTTCGATGCCGCGCTGGCGGGCGACGGGGACCCAGTCGCCGCGGCGGCGGACGGTGGGCTGGCCGCGGTGGTCGACGACGTCGGCGAGGTTGTGGACCTCGCGCTTGGAGTCGCCGCCGGAGACTTCGAGGATCTCCTCGGTGGAGCCGGACATCCGGTTCATGATGCCGAGCGCGGTGAAGCCCTCGCCGGCGAGGGTGAGGACCACGTGCTCGACCAGGCCCTCGCGGACCCGGGCGCGGACGTCGACGTGCTCGATGTCGCCGGGGACGAGGAAGCGCAGCGTGTCGACGACGTGGATGAAGTCGTCGTAGACCAGCGGGCGCGCCGCCTCGGGCAGGCCCTCGCGGTTCTTCCGCAGCAGGATCAGGTCGCGCGGGCGTTCCTTCGCCTGCACATTGGCCGGCGCGAACCGCCGGTTGAAACCGACCATCAGGGAGCGGCCGGTGCGGTCCGCCAGCTCCACCAGGCGGCGGGAGCCGTCGAGGGTGTAGTCGAGCGGCTTGTCGACGTAGACGTCGACGCCCGCCGTCAGCAGCTGCTCCACGATCGGGACGTGCTGGTCGGTCGCGGCGTGCACGAAGGCGGCCTTGATCCCGCTGCCGATGAGCTGCCCGAGGTCGGTGAACCGGTTCTCCGCCGGGATCCGGTGGGCGTCGCCGATCCGGTCCAGCTTCGCGCCGTCCCGGGTCATCAGGCGCAGGTCCAGGCCCGGCAGCGCCGTCAGGACCGGCAGGTACGCCTTCTGGGCGATGTCCCCGAGGCCGATCACCCCGACCGGCAGCAGGACGTCGGGCTCGGCGGTCGAACTCATCCGGATCTCCACGGGTGCGCTGGGGCTTCTACCGCCCCCACCCTATGCACCGGCGATTGAGCAGCACGAACCCGGTCCCGGCCGGCACCGGGCGATTTCGCGACGTCAGGCCGGTTGGGAGCGGGCGCGGTGGAGGAGGTAGGCGCCGGAGGCGGCGGCGAGGACGGCCATGCAGGCGGCGAAGACCAGGCCCGCGTCGGCGAGGCCGAGCGGTTCGGCGAGCAGGCCGACCCCGATGACGGGGACAGAGATGCCGAAGTAGGCGACCACGAAGAGCGCGGAGAGGGCGCCGCCCCGGTGTTCGGCGGGGGCGGCGCCGGCGATCTCCCCGACCGCCCCGCGCAGCCCCATGCCCTGCCCGGCACCGCCGACCAGGGCGCTGAGCACCAGCGGGGCGAGGACCGTCCACGCGAGCGAGGCGGCCAGCAGGGCGAGGCCCGCGATCAGCACCAGGCAGCCGAGCGGGATCGCCCGGGCGGTACCCAGCCGGGGCACCAGCAGCTGGCCGAGCGTGGAGGCGAAGAAGGCCGTGAAGACGATCAGGCCGACCACCGCGTGGTTGTGGATCCCCAGGCTCTGCCCCAGGAACGCCGGGGTGACCGAGGTGAAGACGCCCAGCAGGGAGAAGCCCGCGAAGGCGGCGATCGCCGCCGGCACGAACACCCCGCGGACCTCCGGCGGCAACGACGGGCGCCGCGGCCGGGCGGTGCGCAGCGGACGGGCGCCGTCGACGGTCTCCGGCAGGAACCAGGTGACCGCGAACGACGCGGCCAGCAGGACCAGGTGCACCAGGAACGGCAGGACGAGCGGCTCGGGCGCGTACTCGGCGAGCAGCCCGGACAGCAGCGGGCCGCAGCCGAGGCCGCCCATGTTGGCGGCGGTCGCGACGAAACCGGCCCGGGCCCGGCGGTCGGGCGGGGCGAGTTCCAGCACGTAGGCGGTGGCGGTGCCGGTGAACAGGCCCGCCGACAGGCCGGACAGCAGCCGGCCCAGGCAGAGCAGCGGCAGTCCGCCCTCGGCGAGGAAGGCGACGGCGCTCCCGGCGGCGAGGGCGAGTCCGCAGAGCAGGACGGGTCGGCGGCCGACGCTGTCGGAGACGTTGCCGACGAGCAGCAGCACCCCGATCACCCCGAACGCGTAGACGGCGAACACCACCGTCACCATCAGTTCGGAGAAGCCGATCTCCTCCTGGTACAGCCCGTAGAGCGGGGTGGGCAGGGTGGTGCCCGCCATGCAGACGGCGAAGGCGGCGGCGGCGCCGAGGTAACCGGTCCGACGGTCGGTCATCCGCCCACGGTAGGCGCCGGGACGGGACGGCGGCGGTCCGGTGGCGGCCGGCTGCGCCGAATGGCCGAGGGGTGGTGGGGGCGGCGCTCGGAAAACGGTGGGGTTCAGAGGGCGGCGGGGTTCACAGGGCGGCGCGGTGGAGGGCGGCCAGCATGGCGGCGACGGCCACGGTGACCGGGGTGGTGCGGGTGCGGCGCTCGGCCCAGCGCCAGTCGCCGTCGGGGTTGACCTCCAGGAAGACCGGGGTGCCGGCGCTGAGGAGGAAGTCGAACGCGCCGTAGCGCAGGGACATCGCGGCGGCGAGGGTGCGGGTCGCGGCGGCGACTGCCGGCGGTGGTGACGGCAGGGCGCGGACACCGAGCCGGTCGGGGGCGGTCCAGGGGTCGGCCGGGGCGGTCTTGGTGACTTCGAAGGCGTGCAGTTGCCCGCCGACGAAGTAGACCCGCAGTTCGGCCTCGTGCTCGACGTACTCCTGGACGATCACCGGCGGCCCGGGGCGCGGGCCGCCGGCCAGGTCGGCCCGGTCGAGGACGGTCGGGAAGATCCCGTGCAGCCGGCCCGGGACCGGTTCCACGAAGTGGTGGCCGGCCGCCTTGACGACCACGCGCGGGCTGTCGAACTCGTCGCGCACATGATGCGGATCGGTGGTCAGCACGGCGCGCGGCGCCGCGACCCCGTGCCGGCGGGCGAGGTCCAGTTGGCAGAGCACCCCGGGGCGGTCGGGTCGGACAGCCGTGCCGGAGATCGCCGCCAGCTGCGCGGCCGCCGCCTGCCACGAGTCGCGGAGGAAGGCGCCGCGCGGCGTCCCGGCGGTGTCCGCGACCGGGGAGGCCGGGCCGAGGGCGGTGGGGTCGAAGGCGCCGGGGTCGAAGCTACTGGGGTCGAACGCGGCCGGGTCGAGGGCGGTGGGCGCGAAGTGGCGGATCCAGGTGACGGTGGGGATCAGCTCGCGCCCGTTCAGGCGCACGGTGCGGCCGTCGGGGGCGATCGTCAGGGAGGTGGCGGCGAGTTCCTCGGCGTTCAGGCGGGCGGTGCGGATGCCCGCGCCCGCGAGCAGGTTCCGCACCGGGTCGAGGTCGGTGTCGCAGGCGCGGCTGAGCAGCAGGACGCAGGGGGCCGGACGCGGGCGCGCGTCCAGGGTGCGGGCGGGGTCGTCGAGCTGGGCGAGGAAGGGCGATCCGAGGCGCCGGGGAGGCGGTCGGCGACGCGTTGCAGCACCGCCAGGTCGAAGGCCGCCGCCTTCCCCGGCGCGGGCGCCGCCGCCGGGGCCGGGGCGGCGGAACGGAGCGTCAGGAGGAGTTCCAGCACCGTGGCCATCTCGGTGGCCAGCAGCCCGAGCGAGGCCATGTCGCCGAGGTCGCAGCGCGGCCGGCTGTCGCGGTCCAGCACGGACAGCACCCCGATGCAGTCACCCTCGCAGATCAGCGGGGCGGCCATGATGCTGCTCGGCACATAGCCGGTGGACTCGGCAGCCGTGCGGGCGAACTGCGGGCTGTCCGCCACGTCGTCCACCACCACCGGCTGGCCGGTCATCAGCGCCCAGCCCGCGATACCGGTGCCGGCCGGGAAGCGGCTGCCCAGCAGGTGGTGCTCCCCCTCCCCCGCCACCGCCTCGAAGACGAGGTCGCCGTCGGCCTCGTCCACCAGCAGCACGGAGGCCGCGGCCGCGCCGAACACACTGCGGGCAACCTCCACGATCGACTGGAGCAGTCTGCGTTGCCGCAGCTCGGCACTCTCCAACGGGTCAGTCGACACGCGCACCTCCATCGGGTACGGCTACGTTCTCAGCGGCCAGGTAGAGGACGGACTTGAGCTGGAAGGGGGTGAGCGAGCGGTGCTTGCTGAGAATGAGCGCGCAGATACCCGCGATGTGCGGGGTCGCGAAGCTGTTCCCGGTGCTGAGCAGGTGGCGACCGCCAGGGCCGGCCACCGGCACCCGCACCCCGCGGGCGTAGAACTCCACCGGCGGTGACGGGTTGTAGTAGTAGGTCATCGGGTCGGGGCTGTCGTGGCTGGCGACCGAGATGACCGAGGCGAACGGCCACGGGTAGCTGCGCACCGGCATGTTGTGGGCGGAGGCGACGATGACGCAGCGGCGGAAGTAGGCGGAGTCGGAGAGGTCGCGCAGTGCGTCGCAGAACTCCGCCTTGGTCGTCGACAGGCTCATGTTGATGACGTCGTACCCCTCCTCGATGGCCCAGGTCAGCCCGGCGAGCAGGGCGGCGCCGCTGCCGTGCCGGCCGCCGGACAGGACGCGGACCGAGGTGAGCGCCGCGCCGGGGGCGACGGAGCGGATGACGCTGGCGCAGGCGGTGCCGTGGCCGGCGGTGTCGCCCGGCTCGGTCGGGGTGACGGTGAGGGTGCCGTCCTCGGAGCGCACCACGTCCATGGCGCGGTCGAGGCCGCCGACCAGCGGGTGTTCGGCGTCCACGCCGCTGTCCAGGACGCAGACCCGCACGCCCGAGCCGTCGGCGCCGCCCCAGGCCCAGTCCTGGGTGAGGTGGCCGCCGAGCGGGCTGATGTCGAAGGGTTCCTGGGGCACGACGGAGACCGGCATGCTCCAGGCGGGCACGCCCGGGAAGTGGTCGCGCGGCGGGCGGCGCCAGGGCGGGAGGTGGAGGTCGGTCATCGTCGGCCACCGCCCTCGGCGCCGGGCGGCGCCGGGCGGGGCGGGTGGGGCGGGTGGGTCGCTGAGCCTGTTGGTGTCCGTCGCCCCGGCGGCGAGCCAGGCGCGGACCCGTCCGGCGGGCAGGGTGGCGCCCTTGGCCTCGAACATCCGCAACGCCTCGGTCCCTTCAGCCGTCGCCCGCTCGGCCTGGCCGGCCGCGCGGAGCACGATCGCCAGGTCGAGCAGCGTCTCCCCGACCAGGCAGGGGTCGTCGGAGCCCTCGCTCAGCCGGCGGGCCGCCGTGGCGGCGGCGACCGCCTCGCTGTGGTCGCCCCGGGCGGACGCGAGACGGCCGCGCAGCGCCGTCGCCCCCAGCCGGGCGCGCGGGTTGCCGCCGTCGCGGTCGCTCTCCCTCTGGCCGCCCCGGTCGTCGGGGTGGTCGCCGGGCCGGGTGTCCGGGTGGTCGGCCCGCCGGGTGTCCGGGTGGTCGGCCGGGTCGAGCGCGGCCAGGGCCGCGGCGGCGGCCCCGGTCCGTCCCTGGGCGAACAGCTCGCGGGCGATGGCGACCTCCGTGGTCCGGGTGTCCGGGGCGTGCTCGGCGGCGCGCAGCACACCGAGGCTCTGCCGGTAGCGGGCCTCGGCGACCTCATGGGCGCCGGCCAGCGACTCGACGAAGCCCGCCGCGTCCAGCACGACGGCGTCCGCGAGGTCGGCGTGCACGTCGTGGGAGTAGGTGAGCGCCTCGGCGAGGGTGCGGCGGGCGGCGGCCACGTCCCCGTCGAGCGCCTCCAGGTGGGCGCGGGCGACGAGCACCGGGATCAGCAGCGAGCGGTTGGCGGCGAAGCGTCGGCCGAGCAGGGCGCACAGTTCCAGCGAGGCGGCCACCGGGGTGGGCGTCCACTGGGCCAACTCGCAGACCGCGCAGAGGAGTCGGTCCTCCTCGTAGCTGTCGGCGAGGGCCCGGGCGCGGGCCAGTGCGAGCCGGAAGGAGGTCTCGGCGGAGGCGGTGCGCTCGGCGGCGAGTTCGAGGTGGGCGCGCAGTTGGTGGAGCCGGGACCAGCTGCGGTCGTCGCCCGGGTCGTGCTCCAGCAGCGCGGTGAGGCGGTCCGCGTCGGCGGCGACGGCGGCGGGCGGGGCGAGGCCGAGCCGGAGCGCGACGATCCCGCGCTGGACGGCGAGGGTGGCCGCGGCGCGCGGGTGGCCGGGCAGTGCGGCCTCGGCGGCGTCGAGCGCGGCCCGGCACCGGGCCTCGTCCTGGAGCCAGACCCCGGCGTCGCAGACGTGCAGCGCGAGCGCGATGTGCCGGGGGTCCCCGACCGGCAGCAAAGTGCGGCCGCGTTCGAGGAGTTGGACGGCGGCGGGGAGGTCCTTGCGGGCCAGCGCACGTGTCCCCTCGGCGATCAGGGTCCCGGCCGCCGCTCCGGCGAGCACGGGCAACTTCCGGTCGCCCGGTCGCAGTTGGCGGCGCAGCTGCCAGCTGGCCTCGACGTGGTAGGCGACCGCCATCGGGTCCCTCGGGTGCGCGTGGGAGAACCGGTCGGCGAGGAAGTCGTGCCAGCGTTCCCGCCGGGTCTTCGGGGTGAACTCGTAGGCGGTGTCCCGCAGCAGCGCCTGGGCGAAACGGTAGGTGGCGGCCGGTCCGGGTTCGAAGACCCGGCGGCGGGCCAGCCGGGCGGTCGCCTCGTCGGCGGCGGTCGGCACCACCCCGTCGGCCTCGGCCATCGCCCGCAGCTGCCCGCGGCTGAACTCGCGCCCGACGACGGCGGCGAGTTCCAGCAGTCCGCGCTCGGTGGACGGGAGTTGGTCCAGCCGCGCGCCGAGCAGCGCCTGGACGGTGGGCGGCACATGGGTGCCGGGGGCGGTCTCGGCGAAGACGTCCATGAGCTGTTCGGCGAAGAGCGGGTTGCCGTCGCACAACGCGACCACCCGGCCGGTCAGTTCCCGCTGTTCGTCGACCCGGAGGTCCTGCGGGTGGACGTCGCCGCGCAGGGCCAGACCGCCGACCAGGGCGGCGGTCTGCTCCTCGCTCATCGGCCCGAGGTCGACGGTGGTCGCGCACGGCTTGCCGCTGCCCCAGTCGGCGCGCTGGTCGAGCAGTTCGGGGCGGGCCACGCAGAGCAGCAGGACGGGGACGCCGCGCAGCCAGGTGGCGATCTCGTCGACGAGGTCGAGCAGGGTCGCCTCCGCCCAGTGCAGGTCCTCCCAGACCATGACCACGGGACGGGAGCGGCCGAGCACCTCCAGGAGGTGGCGCACGGCCCAGGCGATGTCCTCGACACCGACCTGTCCGGGGGGCGGGTCGGCGTCGGCGGGGCGGGCCGGGTCGGTGGGATCGGCAGAATGGCTGGGGTCGGTGACGGCGGCGAGGGTGCGGGTGACCAGGCGTCGCGCGCGGCCGTCCGCGCCGTCCGGCGGCCCGGCCGACGCGGCGTCCTCGGCGAAGCCGCACCAGTTCGGGCCGGCCGCCGGGCAACGAGCCGAGCATCTCGGCGAGCGGCCGGTAGGTGATCCCCCGGCCGTAGGCGGAGCAGCGCCCGGCCAGCACCAGCGCGTCACCGTCCGGCAGCCCGGAGAGGAACTCCCGGACCAGGCGCGACTTTCCGATGCCCGGGGCGCCGAGGACAGTGGCGAGGCACACCTCGCGCCGGTCCCGGGCCCGCCGGTAGCCGCGTTCCAGCGCTGCCAGTTCCTCCGTCCGGCCGATGAACGGGGTGACCGGGCCCGGGTCCTCGGCCGTCGCCTCCGGGGCGGTGACCCGCCAGGCCGGCACCGGGCGGGACTTGCCCTTCAGCCGCAGCGGTTCGACCGGCTCGATGCCCACCTGCGCCCGCACCATGGCGGCGGTGTCGGCGCAGATCAGCACCTCGCCGGGAGCGGCGGCGGTCTGCAGCCTGGCGGCCGTGTTGACGGAGTCGCCGACGACCCGGAAGTCGTCCCCCGGGCGGGTGATCACCACGACGTTGCCGGTGCAGATCCCGGCCCGGGCCTCCAACTCGACCCGGTACTCGGCGGCGAGGTCGGCGGTGAGCCCGGCCAGGGCGGCGAGCGCGCCGGTGGCGGCCCGGACGGCGCGCAGTGCGTCGTCCTCGCGGGCGACGGTGGCGCCGAAGGCCGCGAGGATCGCGTCACCGATGAACTTCTCGACGACGCCGCCGTGTTCGGCGATGCAGGCGCCGCAGCTGGCGAAGTAGCGGTCCATCACGCGGCGCAGCGGCTCGGGGTCCAGCCGCTCGGCGAGGGTGGTGGATCCGACGACGTCCAGGAAGAGCATCGACACCTTGCGGCGGGATTCGCGCGGCTCGGCGACGGCCGGGGGCGGAGCGGGGGACGCGGCGGACGCGGTGGTGAGCGGGGTGCCGCAGCCGGCGCAGAACCGGTCCGTCTCGGCGGTGCGGTGTCCGCACGCGGAGCAGCTCACGACCGCTCCTCGGGGGTGGGACCGGTGGGGGCGGCGGGTTCGGCGGGTTCGGTCGGATCCTCGGTGGGCGTCTCCCCCGGTGCTTCCCCGGGTGCTTCCCCGTGCGCCTCGACGGCCAACGCCGGGGCCTCGCGCGCCGGTTCGGCGTCGGGTCCGGCCGCTTCGGGTCCGGCCGCGACAGGTGCGCGTAGACCCCGGCGAGCACGACCACCAGCCCGGACACCGCGAAGATCGTGTCGATCGGGCCGAACCGCAGCCCCGCCACCGAACCCGAGAAGTCCCGCAGCCCGCTGCCCGCCAACCAGCCGGACAGCACCGCCGTCAGCATCGCCGCGAGCCGGGTGACCGGGTAGAACACCGAGATCACCCGGCCCCGGAACTCCTGCGGGGTGGCGGCGAGCAGCAGTGGTGCCATCGCCGTGTTCAGCATGGTGATCGGCACCACGAAGACGAACAGCAGCGTCACGGCCGCCGGGAAGCCGGTCTGCCGCGAGTACAGCACCAGCAGGGCGCCGCTCGCCATCAGGCCGATCCAGGTCGTCCGCCGGGCGCCGATCCACTGCACGACCCGCCCGGCGGCGAGCGCGCCGGCGATCCCGCCGATGCCGAGCGCCATGCCGAGGTAGCCGTACGACTCGGCGGAGACGTGCAGGTTCCGGGTGGCGAAGAAGATGTTCAGGGTGCTCAGGGCGCCCATCCCGAGTTGGCCGATCACCGTGAGCAGCAACAGCGCGACAAGGAACCGGTTGCGGGCGAAGAAGCGCAGGCCCTCGGCGAAGTCCTTGAACAGGCCGGGGCGTTCGGCCTTGCCCGGCCGTTCGGCGCCCTTGCCGGTACTCGGGGCGGCCGGGCCGGTCCGAACCGGGTTCACCGGCCGCAGGTCCGCCGAGCTGATGGCGATGTACGACACCACGTACGAGAGCGCGTTGAACAGCAGCGCCCACTGCAGGCCCACCGCGAACAGAAGCGGTGCGGCGAGCGGCGGGCCGATGATCCAGGCGGTCTGCCCGGTCGCCTGGGCGATGCCGGCCGCCCTGGCCCGGTCGGCCTCGTCCGTCACGAGTTCCGCGATGATCGAGAACCGGGCCGGGGTGAAGAACTGGCTGGCCGCGTTGAGCACCAGCACGATCACATAGATCAGGGCCAGCCAGACGCCCGCCGGCAGCTCCCGGGTCGGCACGAAGGCGACGGCGGTCAGCACGGCGACCAGCCCGCCGCGCAGCACCTCGGTGCCGAGCATGGTGGCGCGCTTGTCCCAGCGGTCGACGAAGACCCCGGCGAAGGGCCCGACGAACATCACGGCCGCGCTGGTCGCCAGGACGACGCCGCTGACCGCCTGCGGGCCCCAGGACTTCCCCTCCGCCAGCACGGTCGCCACCCAGAGGACGAGCGTGGTGCTGAACACCGCGTCCCCGACCGAGGAGACCGCCTGGCCGAACCAGAGCCGGGTGTAGGTGGGGTTGATGAGGGTCGGCCGGAGCCTGCCGAGGGCGGTCACGGGGTGTGCCCCGTTCCGAGCAGCAGTGTCATCAGGGCGGTCACCAGGGTGGTGTGGTACGCCTTGGCGAAGTACTCGGCGGCCGGGTCGGCGGTGCTCGCGCGGGTGGCGGCGGTGCTCGCGCGGGTGGCGGCGGACCGGCCGGGGATCGAGCCGTCCGGGCGCTGGGCGCGGGCCAGGCAGGCGAGGGCGGCCGCGCCCTCGGGCGTGCCCGTCGGGTCCAGGCCCAGGCAGACCTGGGTCATGACGAGTTCGGCGGCGAGGTCCCACCAGTCGTGCCGGACGCAGTGGTCGAGCAGCCGGGCGGTCAGGGCCGCCGCGTCGGCCACCGCGCCGTCGGGCAGTCCGGGGCCGGTGCGGGCGAAGTCGCTGAGGTAGAAGGCGGAGTGGGTGAGGGCGTACGCCTCGGGGACGGTCACCGGCGGCTCGTCGGGACGGGGAGCGGCGGCGTCCTGGGCGATGTCGGCTTCCCGGCTGTCGAGGGCGTCCCGGCGCCGGGCCCGGGCGAGGGCGGTGGCGGGCAGGGTGACGAGGACGTTGCGCCGGGCGAGTTCCGGGTAGGGCTCGATGGCGTGCGCCACCCCGGCCTTGTCCGCGTAGTAGCGCAGTTCGAGCCGCTGGTAGGGCGAGCGCCCGGCCGGGGCGAGGTCGGCGGCGGTGAGCCGGGCGAGGGCGGCCCGGAACGGCGCGTCCGCCGTCCCGGTGGGTGCCAGGGCGGCGCAGGCCAGCCGGTACTGGGTGGCGCCGCGCGGCTCGGCGGTGAGCAGGCGCGGGAAGCCGGGGTGCTGCCAGACGGCGCGGACCCGGACGGTCGCCTCGACCCGGCGCGGGTCGTCACCGGGGTCGAGGCGGGTCCAGCAGTGGGTGAGCAGCGCGAGTTCCAGCGCGGCCTTGGCGGGCCGGTGGGCGCCGCCGGGGTCCGGGCTTCGGGCGGCGCCGTGGGCGGGAGTGAACGGGTCGAAGT
>NZ_JZWY01000045.1:0-2928 GCF_000966955.1 Streptomyces sp. NRRL S-495 | reverse complement strand
ACAGCGGCACCAGGGCCATCGAACCGATGAGGGTGTTGCGGATCATCTTGCGGCGACCGAAGCCGGACTCGGCGGCACCGGTCCGGAACTGCTCGATGACGTCGGCGCGAACCTCGTCGTCGGCCTCGATCGGGTGACGCTCGGCCGGGATCTCGTGGTCCGACATCAGGGTGCGGGCCCAGTGGACCGCGCCCGCGCCGATGAGGAACAGCGCCAGGCCGAGGGTCATGCCGAGCGCGAAGTTCAGCGCGCTGACGTGGCCCAGCGGCCAGATGTAGACGATCTTGTCCGGGTCGATGGCCACGTACGAGGCGATGAAGCCGATCGTGGCGAGCATCGAGACGACGAACATCAGCGACACCTGGCGCTCGGCCCGCTTGGCGGCCCGCTCGTCGATGTCGGTGCGACGCGGCTCGTGGGCCGGCAGGCCCGGGTCGGCGAACGGATCGCCGTGGGCTGCCACCTCGTGGTGCCCGGCGGAGCCGTGGGACTCCGGGAGCTTCTCTTCTGACATGTCGTGGCTCATGACTTCTTGGCCTTGGTGGTGTGGGCGGCGACCCAGATCGCGACCGCGATGAGCGCGCCGAGACCGAAGATCCAGCCGAACAGGCCCTCGGTCACCGGACCGAGGCTGCCGAGCGTGAGACCGCCGGGGTTGGGCTCATCGTTGGTGGTGTGGCGGACGAAGGCCACGATCTGCTTCTTCTGCTCCTCGGGCATGGTGCTGTCCGGGAACGACGGCATGTTCTGCGGGCCGGTCTGCATGGCCTCGTAGATGTGCTTGGCGTCCACGCCCTCCAGGGACGGGGCGTACTTGCCCTGGGTCAGGGCACCGCCCTGGCCGGCGAAGTTGTGGCACTGGGCGCAGTTGGTGCGGAACAGCTCGCCACCCTTGGACAGGTCGTCCGGGTTGGTCGAGGTGTACTGCTCCTCGGTCGGCGTGACCGGACCGGGGCCGAGCGAGGCGACGAAGGCGGCGAGCTGGTCGATCTCCGCCTGCGAGTAGATGTTCGGCTTGCTCGGCACCTGGGCGCCGGGCTGCTGGGCCGGCATACGGCCGGTGCCCACCTGGAAGTCGACCGCGGCGGAGCCGACGCCGACCAGGCTCGGGCCGTCGCTGCTGCCCTGCCCGTTCAGGCCGTGGCAGGAGGAGCAGCCCACGGCGAAGAGCTTCTTGCCCTCATCGATCGCGAGCGACTGCGCCGCCACGTCGGCCTGAGCCTTGCCGGCGGGCGCGAACGCGGCGTACAGCCCCCCGGTTGCCGCCAGGGCGAGAAGTAGGACGACCAGCGCCGCCAGTGGGTGGCGCCGTCGTGCGGAGAGCTTTTTCACGGAATAACCCCGGTGTCAGGATCTGGTCGACTGGTGGTTGCACCCGGCGGCCGGTCTGGCCGGCACGAGGCTGCCTGTCCAAGGCTGCGCGCGCGGTCGGTCGGTGGGAGCGTCGCCACCGGCGAAATCGGGCCGTCGCCGGTGAGGGCGGGACCCGGGGCCGGTGGCCAGCGACCTGATCAGCTGGTTACTTGATCAGGTAGATGGTCGCGAACAGGCCGATCCACACGACATCGACGAAGTGCCAGTAGTACGACACCACGATGGCGGCAGTGGCCTGCTCGTGCGTGAAGCGCTTGGCTGCGTACGTCCGTCCCAGGACCAGCAGGAAGGCGATCAGACCACCCGTCACGTGCAGACCGTGGAAGCCGGTGGTCAGGTAGAACACCGTGCCGTACGCGTCGGAGGACAGCGAGAGGCCGTCCTTCTTGACCAGCTCGGTGTACTCGAAGATCTGGCCGCCGATGAAGATCGCGCCCATCACGAAGGTGATGACGAACCACGAGCGGAGCTTCTTCACGTCCCCGCGCTCGGCGGCGAAGACGCCGAGCTGGCAGGTGAGCGAGGAGAGCACCAGGATCGTGGTGTTGACCGAGGAGAAGGGCACGTTGAGGGCGTGCGCCTTCTCGGTCCAGAACTCCGGCCCCTTGACGGAGCGGAGCGTGAAGTACATCGCGAAGAGGGCCGCGAAGAACATCAACTCGGAACTGAGCCAGACGATCGTTCCGACGCTGACCATGTTCGGCCGGTTGACCGATCCGTGCGCGTGCCCGGTTTCTACTGCTGTTGCTGTCGCCACGACGGACATTATGTCGGTCCCTTATTCCGTCTTCACGTCGGGGGGTCACCCTCGGAGTGTCCGGTGCGTGCGGTATGCCCCCCTGGAGCCCGACAGAGCGTCCGGACTGCCGCTGAGCAGCGGCGTGTCCCTTTTCTGACGGTTGCTCGAAGGGCCCGTCCGGACCCTGTCCGGCGTGTCGTGACGGGCTTCCGGGTGCCGTCGGGGGTAAGGGGAAGTTCCACTCGTCCGCCGTACGGGTGGACCGTGCGGGCTGGGGTGACGCGCCGTGCTCCGCCCGGACCAGTCGCGGAGGCGGCGCCGTCGGGATGAGATCGCGCGGGAGGGGCTCGGCGGGCGGTGATCGGGAGTAGCATCCGGGGAGAGGCGAACGTGGTCCGGATCACACGTGAGGGAGCAGGGCCCATGGCGTACACGACCGACGAGACGCTGACCGTTCTCGTCTACAGCCACGACCGAACCACCCGCGAGCAGGTGCTGACCGCTCTCGGGCGGCGGCCCGCGGAGGACCTGCCGGAGCTGGCCTACCTGGAGTGCGCGACCACCCCCGCGGTGCTCAAGGCGCTGGAGAAGGGTGGCGTCGACCTCTGCGTCCTGGACGGTGAGGCGGTGCCGGCCGGCGGGCTCGGGCTCGCGCGGCAGCTGAAGGACGAGATCTACGGTTGCCCGCCGGTGCTGGTGCTGATCGGCCGGCCGCAGGACTCCTGGCTGGCCGCCTGGAGCCGGGCCGACGCGGCGATCTCCCAGCCGGTGGACCCGGTGGCGCTGGCGGAGGCCGCCGCCACGCTGCTGCGAGC
>NZ_JZWY01000044.1:0-21561 GCF_000966955.1 Streptomyces sp. NRRL S-495 | reverse complement strand
GGCCAAGCGGGCGCCCGCCGTTCGCTAGCCGTGCCGGTCCGTCCTGGTCCGAGCCGGTCCGTCCCGGTCTGCACCGGTGCGGCCGGGCCGCGTCTCACCCCGCGTCTCAGTACAAGAGAAGAAGGGTGAACGGCGGAGCCCCGGCGCCCCGCCGCTCGATAGGCTGACTCCGTCCCTACGTCCTTCCCCGGTCAGCCGGGGCAGTGAGAGCTGGAGTCAGCCATGGTGAACGTGCAGCCTGCGAACGGTGGTAGCGACCCCGCGCAGGTGGTCCGCTCCTGGCCGGACATCCTGTCGGCGCTGCTGAGGGGAGAGGACCTCGACCGCTCGGCCACCGCGTGGGCGATGGACCGGATCATGAGCGGCGAGGCCTCCCCGGTGCAGGTGGCCGGGTTCATGGTGGCGCTGCGAGCCAAGGGCGAGACGGTCGACGAGATCTCCGGGCTGGTCGACTCGATGTACGCGCACGCCGAGCCGCTGGACATCCCCGGCCCGGCGGTGGACATCGTCGGTACCGGCGGCGACCGGGCCAAGACCGTCAACATCTCCACCATGTCGGCGATCGTCGCCGCCGCGGCCGGCGCCAAGGTGGTCAAGCACGGCAACCGGGCGGCCTCCTCGTCCAGCGGTTCCTCGGACGTGCTGGAGAAGCTGGGCATCAGCCTGGACCTCCGGCCGCGCCGGGTCGCCGAGATCGCCGAGGAGGTCGGGCTCACCTTCTGCTTCGCCGCGACCTTCCACCCGTCGATGCGGCACGCCGCGCCGGCCCGGCGCGACCTCGGGGTGCCCACCGCGTTCAACATCCTGGGGCCGCTGACCAACCCGGCCCGGGTGACGGCGCACGCGATCGGCTGCTTCGACACCCGCCTGGCGGGGCTGATCGCCGGGGTGCTCGCCCGGCGCGGTGCCACCGCGCTGGTCTTCCGGGGCGACGACGGACTGGACGAGCTGACCATCAGCACCACCTCGCGGGTGTGGGTGGTCCGCGACGGCGCCGTCACCGAGACCGCCTTCGACCCGCGCGAGGTCGGCATCGAGCCGGTCGGCATCGAGGCGCTGCGCGGCGCGGACCCGGCGTACAACGCGGAGGTCGCGCGCCGGGTGCTGGCCGGGGAGCACGGCCCGGTCCGGGACGCGGTGCTGCTGAACTCGGCGGCCGCGCTGGTGGCGCTGGACCTCACCGACGCGCCGCTCGCCGAGCAGCTCGGGGCGGCCATGCGGCGTACTGCGGCGGCCGTCGACTCGGGTGCCGCGCGGGACCTGCTGAAGCACTGGTCGGAGGCCACCGCCCGGGCGTGACACGGCGGTTGGGGCCCATCGGGAATCCTCCCGGTGGGCCCCGACCGGTGTCCGGGATGTGGACTCTTGTTTGACCGGGGGACGGACCCGACCTAAAGTCTTGGCCAGGTCATGAGCGACAGCGACAAGCCCCAGCTTGCTGTCCGGCAACCCTCCGTCCGTGGCGGGGTGCCCTGGGTGAGGACCGGGCCGTGCGGCGAGCCGTCCGCGTGGCAAGCGCGGACACCCGGATCATCACGCACTCCCGGGGTCCCTGACCCGTAGACGGAGTGCATCCTCATGTCTCTCGCGACCGACCTCCTCGCCCCCCTCCCCGTTCTCGGCCACGACGTCGAGGTCCCGCTCGCCAACGGTGACAAGGTCGCCTACGCGGCGCTCGACTACGCCGCCAGCGCCCCGGCGCTCCAGCGGGTCTGGGACGAGGTCGCCGCCTACGCCCCCTACTACGGCAGCGTGCACCGCGGCGCCGGCTACCTGTCCCAGCTCTCCACCGACCTGTTCGAGCAGAGCCGCCGCACCGTCGCCGAGTTCCTGGACCTGCGCGAGGGCGACCAGGTGGTCTTCACCCGCGCCACCACCGACTCGCTCAACCTGCTGGCCGGCGCCGTCCCGGCCGGGACCCAGGTGTTCGCCTTCGAGACCGAGCACCACGCCTCGCTGCTGCCCTGGGCGCACGCCGGTCTGACCGTCACCTGTCTGCGCGCCCCCCGGTCGCACGCCGAGGCGGTCGCCGCCTTCGACGCCGCGCTCGCCGAGGCGCCCGAGGGCCCGAAGCTGCTCTGCGTCACCGGCGCCTCGAACGTCACCGGCGAGCTCTGGCCGGTCGCCGAGCTGACCAGGACCGCCCACCGGTACGGCGCCCGGGTGGTGCTGGACGCCGCGCAGCTGGCCCCGCACCACCGGGTCTCGGTGCGCGAGCTGGGTGTCGACTGGATCGCCTTCTCCGGCCACAAGCTGTACGCGCCGTTCGGCGCCGGGGTGCTGGCCGGCCGGGCCGACTGGCTGGACGAGGCCGAGCCGTACCTGGCCGGCGGCGGCGCCACCCGTACGGTGGCCCGGGAGACCGACGGCTCGGTGGCCGTGCAGTGGCACACCGGCCCGGCCCGGCACGAGGCCGGCTCCCCGAACGTCATCGGCGTGTACGCGATCGCGGCGGCCTGCCGGGCGCTCACCGAGGCCGGGTTCGACGCGCTGGAGGCGCGCGAGCGGGCGCTGGTGGCCCGGCTGAAGGCCGGTCTGGCGGAGGTCCCCGAGGTCAGGGTGCTGAACCTGTTCGGCGCCGACGCGGACCGGGTGGGCGTGCTGTCCTTCGTGGTCCGGGGCTGGAACAGCTCGCACTTCTCGGCCGCGCTGTCCGCCGAGTACGGCATCGGCGTGCGGGACGGCCTGTTCTGCGCCCACCCGCTGGTGCGCACGCTGCTCGGCGACGAGGAGGCCGCGCCCTCGGAGTGCGGCGCGCCGGAGGCCTCGCTGCCGGGCGAGCGCAGCCTGAACGCGATCCGGGTGAGCTTCGGCGCCGGCACCCCGGACGAGCACGTGGACCGGTTCCTGACCGCCGTCCGCGAGCTGGTCACGGACGGCGCGGCGTGGAGCTACCGGAACGAGGGCGGCCGCTGCGTCGCGGACACCCGCCGGGAGGGCTGAGGCCCCGTCCGGCCCCTCCGGCCGGCCGCGCTGTCGGCTACTCCTCCAGGCCGATCGCGAACGCGGCCTCCAGGTCGTGCTGGGAGTAGGTGCGGAAGGCGATCTGGGTCTCGGTGTGCGCCACGCCCGGGACCTTGTTCAGCCGGCCGGGGATCACCTCGGCGAGGTCGTCGTGCCGGCGCACCCGCACCATCGCGACCAGGTCGTAGCCGCCGGTCACCGAGTAGACCTCGCTGACGCCCTCGATGGCGGCGATCGCCTCGGCGATCTCCGGGATGCGGTCGACGCTGGTCTTGATCAGGACGATGGCGGTGATCACGGTGGCGTACTCCTTTGTGAGGTGCCGCCAGGGTAGCGGGCGTCGGCCGCACCGTCGCGGGGGCGGGTGCGGGTGCGGCGGGGTCGGCGCTCGGCCAGGGTGCAGGCGTACAGGAAGCCCGCCATGAAGCCGATCACGTGCACCAGGTACGCCACCCCCGGTCCGGCGGAGTGCACGGACCACCACTGGAGCGCGAACCAGAGGCCCAGCACCAGCCAGGCCGGGAACCGCAGCGGCAGGAAGAGCAGCAGCGGGACGAGCGTGGTGACCCGGGCGTGCGGGTGGAAGCGCAGGTAGGAGCCGAGCACGGCGGAGATCGCCCCCGAGGCGCCGATCAGCACCCGGGTCGAGTCTGCCGAGTGCGCCTCGGCCAGCGCGAAGCCGTAGGTGGTCACTGCGCCGGCCGCCAGATAGAAGAGGAGGAACCGGGGGCGGCCGAGCCGGCGCTCCACGGCGGGGCCGAAGACGTGGAGGAAGAGCAGGTTGCCGAGCAGGTGCAGCCAGCCGGCGTGCAGGAAGAGCGCGCTGAGCACGGACAGCGCCGGGTGCTTGCCGGGGGTGGCCGAGGCCGGGCAGCCGGGTACCGGCTCGGGGGCCTCGGCCAGTTGGTCCGCGGTCAGCGGGTGACCGGTCAGGAGCTCGGCGGGGACGGCCCCCCAGCGCTGCTCGTAGCGCTGCTCGGCGCAGACCCGGGCCTGGTCCCGGCCGTAGAGGGGGTTGAGCCCCGCCGCCGGTCCGAGCAGGAAGACCGCGGTGTTCAGCGCGATCAGCGCGTAGCAGACGGCCGGGGCGGTGGCGGCCGGTCGGCCGCGGTGCGCGCCGGGGTGGGGGACCGGGATCGCCATGGGCTCCAGCATCCCCCCGGTGCCGGGCGGGCACCGCGCGGTTACGGCAGGTGGGCTACCGCCCGGGAGTGATCGGCCGGTAGCCGGGAAGGTTGCCCCAGGCAATAGGCTTGGGGCGGGCATTCCCGCCTCCCGCCGCCGACGCCGGGGCTCCGGGGGGAGCGCCTGAGCCCGTTCCGGGACCACCCGAGAGGACCCCCGATGACCGTCCCCGCCCTGACCGCCGAGACGCGCTGGCGCTGCACGCTCTGCGGAAACCTGACCCGCTTCGACGTGACCCGGACCGCCCGGGTGACCGAGTTCCTCCACTTCGACCTGGCCGGCGAGTCCAAGGTCGAGGAGACCCAGGTGCTCAGCGAGACCGTGGAGTCGGTGCGCTGCCGCTGGTGCAACGCCGTGGACCAGGTCGAGCTGGTCGCCCGTCCCGGTGCGGACGAGGCGGCCGAGGCCGCCGAGGCTCCCGAGCAGGGCTGACCGCCCGGTCCGTGCGGTGGGCGGTGAGCGGCGTGGCCGCCCGCCGCACGGGACAATACAGAGAGAACGCACGGAGTGTGACGGGGGTGGCGGCCGAGGGCCGTACCCCGCTGGACCAGGATCGGAGCCGAGGACGTGGTGGACGCAGCGAAGGAGCCCGCCGGGCCGCAGGGGCGGCAGCCCGCTGTGGACGCGCAGGCGCCGGACGCGGCAGTGGCCGCCCCCTCCGACACCGAGGTCCCGGCGGAGGCGCCCGCGGGTGAGGAGTCCGGCGCCGGTGAGGAGCCGGCGGCAGCGGACGGCGGAGCAGTCGGGTCGGCGGGACCGGCGGGACCGGCGGGGTCGGACGAGGCGCTGGACCGGCCGCTCCCGGAGGGGGTGCGCCGACGGGTGGTCGGTCTGGCCTCCGACGCGCTCGGCGGTCTGCCGCTCGGCGAACTGCCCCAGTCGCTGCGCCAGTACGCCAAGTTCACCCCCGCCCGCCGGGCCAAGTACGCGGCGACCGCGCTGGCCGCGGCGCTGGAGGCGGAGCCGGCCTTCCGGGTGCGGATAGCGGAGCGGCTGCGGCTGGGTCAGCCGGACCTGGTCAGGGCCCTGGAGGCGGGCGCCGTGCCGGGCGCGGCCGACCCGATGGACGTGGCCGCGGCCGCCTATCTGGTGCGGTCCGCCGGGTGGAGCCGGCTGGTGGCCGAGGCCGGCGAGGAGGCCGAGCGGGCCGGCACCGAGGGCGCGGTCGCCGAGGCGACCCGGCTGGTCGAGAAGCTGCAGGCCGAGCTGGCCGAGCTGCGGACCACGGCCAGGGCCGACCTGGAGCGGCAGCGGGCCGAGTCGGAGGACGTCCGCAAGGAGGCCGAGTCGCTGCGCCGGCGACTGCGTTCGCTGGAGAGCGACACCCGCCGGGCGCAGGCGGAGACCCGGAAGGTCGCCGCCGAGCTGGAGGCGGTCAGAGCGCAGGCGGCGGCCGAGCGCGGCGCGGCGGAGAGCGAGGCGCGGCGGCTGCGGCACCGGGTCACGGAGCTGGAGAACTCCGCCGAGCAGGGCCGGCGTTCCGCCCGCGAGGGGCGCGGCGTCGAGGACATGCGGCTGCGGCTGCTGCTGGACACGGTGCTGCAGTCGGCCCAGGGCCTCCAGCGGGAGCTGGCGCTGCCGGTCTCCCAGATCCGTCCGGCGGACCTGGTGGAGGCGGTGGTGCCGGGTTCGGCCTCGCCGCACGACGTGGCGCGGCGCGGGCTGGCCGAGGACGACCCGGCGCTGCTGGACCAGCTGCTGGCGATCCCGCAGGTCCATCTGGTGGTGGACGGCTACAACGTCACCAAGACGGGCTATCCGACGCTGCCGCTGGAGCAGCAGCGGATCCGACTGCTGGGCGGACTGGCGATGCTGGCGCAGCGCACCCAGGCGGAGGTCACCTGTGTGTTCGACGGCCAGGACCTCGACGTGCCGGTGATCATGGCGCCGCCGCGCGGGGTGCGGGTGCGGTTCAGCCGGACCGGTGAGACGGCGGACGAGCTGATCCGCCGACTGGTCCGGGCGGAGCCGCAGGGCCGCCCGGTGGTGGTGGTCTCGGCGGACAAGGAGGTGGCGGACGGCGTGCGGAAGGCGGGCGCGCGCCCCGTGGCCTCGGTGCTGCTGCTGAACCGGCTGGCCCGTCCCTAGGGCGTGCCCTGGTTCCCGGGGTCGCGGACCGACGGTCATGACGGCTGGTCAGCGCCGGGATTGCGGTCTTGTGCGGGTTTCGTGAAGTCCGGGTGCGGGCGGCAGGTTCACGTAATCGTGGGAGTGGCGCGAAACGTGGATCTTCACTAGGGTCTGGCGTCAAACCTATTTTCCGGATTCTCACCCCATCGGGTGAGGCCATTGGAAGAAGGAGCCGGTCCTTTTGGCCTCCCACCGCCGTCCCAAGCAGCCGAGCCGCGCGCGGGTCTCCGTGCTCACCGCGGCCGCTGCGACCGCGGTCGCTCTCTCCGCCCAGGTCGCCGCCCACGCAGCGCCGAGCCCGTCGCCCAAGAAGGACGACGTCAAGGCGCAGATCGACCAGCTGAACGAGGAGGCCGAGCAGGCCACTGAGCGGTACAACGGTGCCAAGGAGCGGGCCGACCAGCTGCGCAAGCAGGCGGACCAGCTCCAGGACCAGGTCGCCCGCGGCCAGGAGCAGATGACCCAGCTTCAGGCGGGGCTGGCCGAGGTGGCGGGCGAGCAGTACCGCACCGGCGGCATCGACCCGTCCGTCCAGCTGATGCTCACCTCCGACCCGTCCGGGTACCTGGACAAGGCCTCCAGCGTGCAGCAGGCCAGCTCCAGCCAGGCCGAGGCGCTCAAGGGCCTGCAGGACCAGCAGCGCCGGCTCGACCAGCAGAAGAGCGAGGCGGCCGCCGTGCTGGCCTCGCTGGACACCACCACCAAGGACCTGAACCAGTCCAAGGCCGAGGTCGGCAAGAAGCTCAAGGACGCCCAGGACCTGCTGAACTCGCTCAGCGCCGCCGACCGCGCGGCCGTGAAGGCGGCGCAGCAGCAGGCCGACCGTGCCTCGCGCGGCACCGAGCGCACCGACCTGGGCAGCCTGCCGCAGGCCAGTGGCATGGCCGGCGCCGCGGTTTCCAACGCGATGGGCAAGCAGGGCTCGCCGTACATCTGGGGCGCCACGGGCCCGAGCACCTTCGACTGCTCCGGCCTGATGGTCTGGGCGTACGGGAAGGCCGGCGTCTCGCTGCCGCGGACCTCGCAGGCGCAGGGCAACTACGGCACCCGGGTGCCGTCCCTGGCCGAGGCCCAGCCGGGCGATCTGATCATCTACCGCCCCGACCGCAGCCACGTCGGTATGTACATCGGCAACGGCATGGTGGTGCACGCGCCGCACACCGGTGACGTGGTGAAGGTGATGAAGGCCGACGCCATGCAGATCAACACGATCCGCCGGGTCTGACGGTCCGCCACGACACTCCCGGGGGCGGTTCTCGGCCTCTGTGATCAGCGCCACCTCCGATCGGGGGTGGCGCTGGGGTTTGGGTCGGGCGTTCGGCCGTCCAGGTGGAAATGATCAGCCTGATGTGGGGATGTGATCACGCTCGGTCATATTCACAAAGGAACTTGGGAATTCTTCTGGCTTTTTTCTGACAAGGATTTGAACGGATCACGGATCTGTTACTAGGGTCGTGCTTCGAACCTCGCACAGTCGATCACCCAGCCTGGGTGGCGGTGGGGTTCACCGCCGAGTTCGCGAAGCAGCCGGGCGGGGCCTCAGGTGCCCGCCCGAACCAGACCCAGCAGTCGGGGGTCCGCTGTGGAGCGGAGCCGGGGAACCACGTTCCTCCGGGGTGAATCGGCGCCAGGTCGGCCGCTCGCGCGGACGGTGAGGCGTCGTAGGGCACGCTTCCGCCCGAACCCGTCAGCTCACCCGGTAGGCGGATGAGGAAGAAGGAGTCCGCCTTCGTGGCGTCCCATCGTCGTCCCAAGCCCGCCGGCCGTACCCGGGTCTCGATCATGACCGGTCTCGCCGCCGCTGCCGTCGCCCTCTCCGCGCAGTCCGGCGCCCACGCCGACCCCGCGCCGACCAAGGACCAGGTCAAGGAGCAGGTCGACCAGCTCAACGAGCAGGCCGAGGTCGCGACCGAGAAGTACAACGGCGCCCAGGCCAAGCAGCAGGAGCTGCAGAAGCAGGTCGCCGAGCTGCAGGACAAGGTGGCCCGCCAGCAGGCCGTGGTGACGGAGGCCCAGGGCGGCCTCTCCGAGATCGCCGGCGAGCAGTACCGCACCGGCGGCATATCGCAGACCGTCCAGCTGATGCTGTCCGCCAGCCCGGACAACTTCCTCAGCCAGGCCGACGCCCTGAACCAGGCCGGTTCCACCCAGTCCGGCGCGCTGAAGGAGCTCCAGGAGCAGCAGCGCAGGCTCGACCAGGACCGCACCGAGACCCAGACCAAGCTCGGCGAGCTGGAGTCCACCACCCAGCAGCTGAAGACCTCCAAGGACGAGGTCCAGGGCAAGCTGGCGAAGGCCCAGCAGCTGCTCAACACCCTCACCGAGCAGGAGCGCCAGGCCCTCCGCGCGGCCGAGGAGAAGGCCGCCGCCGAGGCCAAGGCGAAGGCGGACGCCGCGAAGGCCGAGGCCGCCAAGGCCGCCAAGGCGAAGGCGGACGCCGAGCGCGCCACCCGCGACACCAACCGCAGTGACCTGAGCGCGTCCGCGCCCACGTCCGCGTCGACGCCCGCGCCCGCCGCCGCGGCCAAGCCGGCCGCGCCCGCCGCCAACGGCTCGCGCGCCGCCGCCGCGATCGCCGCCGCCGAGAGCAAGCTCGGTGCCCCGTACGTCTACGGCGCCACCGGCCCGAACTCCTTCGACTGCTCCGGCCTCACCGGCTGGGCGTACGCCCAGGCGGGTGTGTCGCTGCCGCGCACCTCGCAGGAGCAGGCCAACGCCGGTACCCGGATCGGCTCGGACATCTCCCAGGCCCAGCCCGGCGATCTGGTGATCTTCTACGGCGACCGCCACCACGTCGGCATCTACGTCGGCGGCGGCCAGGTCATCCACGCCCCGAAGCCGGGCGCGTCGGTCCGCTACGAGTCGGCGTCCAACATGCCGGTCAACACCATCGTGCGCCTCTGACCCCCGGGTCGGCAGACTCCCGGCAGGCCCGGTCTCCCCTCGGGGGAGGCCGGGCCTGCGGCTTTCCCCCGGTCGCCGGGAACTCCGGCGGGCGAACCGGTCTGATGTCCGATCAGTGACTGAATATTCGGATTCGGAGGGGTTTGGAAACGGTTGCCCTGACTCGCTAACGTCTGCCACCGGACGCCCGCTTCGACAGCCGCCCGGTCCGGTGCGGCGGCGGGTCCGGGTCCAGGATCGGAGCCGACGTCGAATGACCGCGCACCGCCGTTCCCCGCTGTCAGGTGTCCACACGCTCGCCCGGGCGCTGGTGCTCACCGCGGCGGCCACCACCGCGCTGGGCGTGGCGACCGGCGGCACCGCGCAGGCGGCTCCCGGCGCGCCCGACGCCCCGGCGAACCGCAAGGACGTCAAGGCCCAGGTGGAGCGGCTCTACGACGAGGCCGAGCAGGCCTCGGAGCGGTTCAACGCCGCCCAGGAGGCCCAGCAGCGGCTCCAGCACGAGACCGGCACGCTCCAGCAGCAGATCGCCCTCTCCCAGGACGAGCTCAACCAGCTGCGCGGCGACCTCGCCACCGTGGCCGGGGCGGAGTACCGGGGCGGCGGGATGGCGCAGACCGTCCAACTGATGCTCTCCACCGACCCGGAGGGCTACCTCTCCCGGGCCCGCAGCCTCGACCAGGCCGCCGAGCGGCAGAACGAGACCCTGCACGAGGTGCTGGGCCGTCAGCGGGTGCTCGACCAGCGCCGGGCCGAGGCCTCGGCCAAGCTCGCCGAGCTGGAACAGACCCGCAAGGCGCTGGCCGACGGCAAGCAGCAGATCCAGCAGCGGCTCACCAGGGCGCAGCGGCTGCTCAACAGCCTCGGCGCCACCGAACGCGCCCGGCTCGCCGCCCAGGACGCCCGCGAGGCCGAGCAGCGCGCCACCCGGGGCACCGACCGGCTGGACCTCGGCACCACCCCGCCCGCCTCCGAGCGCGGCGGCGCCGCGCTGGCCGCCGCGGTGCGGATGATCGGCTCGCCCTACGTCTACGGATCCACCGGGCCCAAGGCCTTCGACTGCTCCGGTCTGATGTACTACAGCTGGCGGCAGGCCGGAGTGACCCTGCCGCGCACCTCGCAGGCCCAGGCGTACGCCGGGCAGCGGGTCAGCATCTCCGAAGCACGGCCGGGAGACCTGGTGATCTTCTACCGGGACATGCACCACGTCGGGATGTACGCCGGCGGCGGGGTGATCGTGCACGCCCCCTACCCGGGGGCCCGGGTGCGCTACGAGAGCGTCAACGCCATGCCGGTCTCGGGGGTGATCCGGCTCTGAGCCGCCCGCACCCCGCCGGCGGCCGAGGCCCGTCCCGGCGTACCGCCCTGCTGCTCGCGGCCGGCGGCCTCGCCCAGCTGTCGCTGCCCGGCGCCGTCCCCGCGCGGCCCGCCGCGGCGGCCTCGGACGAGTACGCCGAGGTCTCGGCGCTGCTCGCCGAGCGGGCCCGGACGCTGGGCGAGGGGCCGCCCCCGCTGCCGCTGCGCGTCGGCTACCGGAACCTGCTGCTGGGCCCGGTGGACCGGGCCGGGCGGTCCACCGCCACCGCCGAGCTGACCGTCACGGTGATCGGGTACGACGAGCGGCCGGTGGTGCACCCGCGCCGGCTGACGCTGCTCCGGACCGCCGCCGGCCGGCGGATCGAACGCGAGGAGGCCGCCGGCGGGCCGCCGCCGCTGTGGGACCTCGGCACCGTCGGCGCGGCCGCCGGGGCGCGCTGCCTGGTGCTCGGGGTGGACGGCGCGGACGCCGCCGGCCCTGCCGCGCGCGCGGGGGCGGCCGTCGTCGGCGACCGGGCGGTGTCCGCCGTCGAGGCGCTCTGGGGCAGCGCCTGGGCGGGTCGGCTGCTGCTCGAACTGCCCGCCACGGGGGAGCAGTTCGCCCGGCTGCTGGCGGACGACCGGCCCGGCTGGTCGGAGCTCGCCGCGGTCACCGTCTCGGCGCCCGGCGCGCCCCTGCACGCCCCGGCCGACCGGGTGCTGGTCAACCCCGAGGTGTACGCGCGGCTGAGTGACTTCGGCCGGCAGGTGGTGGTCACCCACGAGGCGGTGCATGTGGCGACCCGGGCCGACACCCGGGCCTGGACTCCGCTCTGGCTCTCCGAGGGGGTCGCCGACTGGACCGGCTACCGCGACTCCGGCCGCTCGGCCCGGCAGATCGCGCCGGAGCTGGCCCGGGACGTCGCGGCCGGACGGCTGCCCGCCGCGCTGCCCGCGGACGCCGCCCTCACGGCCGGCGAGGAGGGCCTGGCGCAGGCCTACGAGCAGTCCTGGCTGGCCTGCGACCTGATCGCCCGCCGGTACGGCCCGCAGCGCCTGGTGGCGCTCTACCGGGCGGTCGGCGCGGCTGCCCCGGGGGCGGACCGCGAGGCGTGGCTGGACGGGCTGTTCCGGGACCGGCTGGGCCTCGGGCTGGCCGAGTTCACCCGCCTCTGGCTCGCCGAGGTCCGGGCCCTGGCGGGCTGAGAAGGGCCGTACGGCGCCGTTCCGCTCAGCGCCGTTCGCCGGGTGCGGCCGCGGGCCGGTCCATGCCGTCCAGCAGGTCCTGCTCGTACGCGATGCCCGGCCGCACCGAGAACGAGACGGCCGGCACCGGCTCCGGGCGGGGCAGCACCACGGTGGCCGGGACCCGGTCGGTGCGCCGGGTCGAGCGCCAGAGCCGGACACAGGACAGCACGGTCGCGACCAGCAGCAGCACATTGCGCGCGGTCAGTACGGCGATCGCGCCGGGCCTGCTGGCGACCACGTCGCCGAAGACCAGCGGGAACTCCACCAGGGTCAGCGGGGTCGCGGCCAGGATCAGCAGCGCCACCGGCCGCTGGCTGGTGCCGCGCACGGTCAGGCAGACCGCCGCCGCGCCGACCAGCCAGACCAGGTACTGCGGGCTGATCACCCGGCTGGTCACGGTGAAGATCAGCAGCGCGGCGAGCGCCGCGTCGTACATGGTGGCGGCGTTGCGCCGACGGGCGGTGAACCGCCAGAGCAGCAGCCAGCCGAAGCCGAGCACGGTACCGGCCAGCATCACCTTGCTGACCAGCGGCACCCACGGCCCGAGCATCTCGACCGAGCCGTAGTTCATCATCACCTTGCCGTCCCAGCTCCCGGCGATCCGGGCGAAGTGGATCGGCAGCGCGCCGACCGACTCCACCTCGATGCCGCGGTCCTTCTGGAACGTCAGGAACTCGAACGCGCCGTTCATCCCCGCCGCCAGCAGGAAGCCGATCGAGGCGGTCGCGGCGGCCGCGGCCGTCCAGGACCGCCGGGTGCGGCGGCCGGAGGGGGTGCCGATGAGGCCGAGCAGCGGCCAGATCTTGACGATGCCGCCGAGCCCGAGCAGCAGGCCGCCGATCGCCGGGCGGCGGATCAGCGCCAGCAGGCCGGCCACCGCGATCGCGGTCACGATCACGTCGTAGCGGTTGTAGATCATCGGGCCGAGCAGCGGGACGCCGGCCACCCAGACCCAGGCGCCGGTCAGGGCCCGGCCCTTGCGCAGCCCGGTGCGGACCAGCAGGCCCATCGCGAGCGCGTCGGCGATGCCGCAGATCACCCAGAACGAGACCAGGTACGACCAGGGCAGCAGGCCGGGCAGCAGGATCACCAGGGCGGCGCCGGGCGGGTACTGCCAGGTGACGTCGTCCAGCGGGAAGGTGCCGGTCTGCAGGACGCCGTACCAGCCGTGGTAGATCAGCCAGACGTCGGCGGTGATGTCCCCGCCGGGCATCCGGAGCACGCCGGTCACCAGGAGCATCAGCAGCGTCCGGGTGGCCACCCAGCTCGCGCCGAGCGCCAGCAGGGCGCCGGAACGGCCTGAGGGGCGCGTGGTGCGCTGCACGGGCTCGCGGCGGACGGCGAGCGCCGTGCCGGAGCCCTCGGCGCCGCTGGGTGTACCGGACTCGGTGGCCGGGGCCAACTCCACAACGCTCCCTCGTTCGTCTCGGACGTTCCGTCGGCGGCGCCGCGCGACGGACGCCCGGGCAGTCCGGGCGGGTCGGGACCGGCCGCCACCGCGGGGCCGGGCCGGACACGCCGACCACCCTTGTCCTAGGACAGACCCGGGGAGGGAACGGTTGCCTTGTGTGGATCCGTTCCCGGCGGGTCGTCGTGTTGACCTATCGTACGGATCACCCAGCGGTACACCGAGCACCCCCCGACCGAGCGAGCCGTGGCCTGATGCACAAGACCTTGATCGTCACCAACGACTTCCCGCCGAGGCCCGGCGGTATCCAGGCCTTCGTGCACAACATGGCCGTCCGTCAGCCCGCAGGAAGCATCGTGGTGTACGCCTCCACCTGGCGCGACGGCACCGAGGTCGCGCGCTTCGACGCGGAGCAGCCCTTCCCGGTGATCCGCGACCGTACGAAGGTGATGGTTCCCACACCCCGGGTCACCCGGCGGGCCGCCGAGATCCTGCGGGCGGAGGGCTGCGACTCGGTCTGGTTCGGTGCCGCCGCGCCGCTCGGGCTGATGGCCCCCACCCTGCGCCGGACCGGGGCCGGCCGGCTGCTCGGCATGACCCACGGGCACGAGGCCGCCTGGGCCCAGCTGCCGGTGGCCCGGCAGCTGCTGCGCCGGATCGGCGAGGGCACCGACGTGCTCACCTACCTCGGCGAGTACACCCGTTCCCGGATCGCCGCCGCGGTCGGCCCGGAGCCGGCCGCGCGGATGGCGCAGCTGCCGCCGGGCGTGGACGAGCGGACCTTCCACCCGGACTCCGGCGGCGCCGCGGTGCGCGAGCGGCTCGGGCTGGCGGACCGTCCGGTGGTGGTCTGCGTCTCCCGGCTGGTGCCGCGCAAGGGGCAGGACACCCTGATCGAGGCGATGCCGCAGATCCTCGCCGAGGTGCCGGACGCCGTGCTGCTGATCGTCGGCGGCGGCCCGTACCGGTCGGAGCTGGAGAAGCTGGTGGACGCCCGGGGCGTGCGCTCCGCCGTCCGGTTCACCGGCTCGGTGCCGTGGGAGGAGCTGCCCGCGCACTACGGCGCCGGCGACGTCTTCGCCATGCCCTGCCGCACCCGGCGCGGCGGACTGGACGTCGAGGGGCTCGGCATCGTCTACCTGGAGGCCTCGGCGACCGGCCTGCCGGTGGTGGCGGGGGACTCCGGCGGTGCGCCGGACGCGGTGCTGGAGGGCGAGACCGGCTTCGTGGTGCCGGGCGGCACGCCCTCGGCGGCGGCTGAGCGGATCGTCCGGCTGCTGCGGGACGAGGAGCTGCGCCGACGGATGGGCGAGGCCGGGCGGCGCTGGGTGGACCGCTCCTGGCGCTGGGACCTGTTGGCCGGGCGGCTGACCTCGCTGCTGGCGGGCTGAACGCGCGGGCCCGGCGGGTACGGGTCCGACGCGTGCGGGCCCGATGCGTAAGGGCCCGGCCCGCACGCGGGTGCGGCCCGCCNCGTCCGGGGCGGGCCGCACCCGCGTGCGGGCGGTCCTACTTGCGGTAGATCGCCTCGACGTCGGCCGCGTAGTCCTTCAGCACGACGTTGCGCTTGAGCTTGAGCGAGGGCGTCAGGTGGCCGCTCTCCTCGGAGAAGACGGTGTCGAGCAGACGGAACTTCTTCACCGCCTCGGCCTGCGAGACCGCCGCGTTGCCGTCGTCCACCGCCTGCTGAAGGGCGGCCAGCAGGTCCGGGTCCTCGCGCAGGTCGGCCACCGAGGCCCCGGCGGGCTTGCCGTTGAGCTGCTTCCAGTTCGGGAAGAAGTCCTCGTCGACGGTGATCAGACAGGCCACGAAGGGCTTGCGGTCGCCGACCACCATGACCTCGCCGACCAGGGCGTGCGCCCGGATCCGGTCCTCGATCACGGCCGGGGCGACGTTCTTGCCGCCCGCGGTGACGATGATCTCCTTCTTGCGGCCGGTGATGGTCAGATAGCCCTCGTCGTCCAGCGAGCCGATGTCCCCGGTGGCGATCCAGCCGTCCTTCAGGGTGTCGGCGGTGGCCTGCGGGTTGTTCCAGTAGCCGGTGAAGACGTGCGGCCCCTTGAAGAACACCTCGCCGTCCTCGGCGATCCGGACGGCGGCGCCGGGGACGGGTTGGCCGACCGTGCCGATCTTCGGCTTGTCCCACGGGTTGAAGGCGGTGGCCGCGCAGGTCTCGGTCAGGCCGTAGCCCTCCAGCACGGTGAAGCCGATGCCCCGGTAGAAGTGTCCGAGCCGCTCGCCCAGCGGGGCGCCGCCGGAGATCGCGTGGGTGGCCCGGCCGCCGAGCGCGGCCCGCAGCTTGCTGTAGACCAGCTTGTCGAAGACGGCGTGCTTGAGCTTGAGCAGCAGGCCCGCGCCGCCCGCGTCCAGCGCCCGGCTGTAGGCGATCGCGGTCTCGGCGGCCTTGTCGAAGATCTTGCCCTTGCCGTCCGCCTGCGCCTTGGCCCGGGCGGTGTTGTACACCTTCTCGAAGACCCGGGGCACACCCAGGATCAGGGTCGGGCGGAAGGCGGCCAGTTCGGCGGTGACGTCCCGGATGTCGGAGACGTGGCCGAGCTTGATCGGGGCCATCGCCGGGGCGATCTCGGCGATCCGGGCGAGCACGTGGGCCAGCGGCAGGAAGAGCAGGACGGAGCTCTCGCCGGTGCGGAACAGCGGGGCCAGGCGCTCCACCACGTTGCCGCACTCGGCCATGAAGTTGCCGTGGGTCAGCTGGCAGCCCTTCGGGCGACCGGTGGTGCCCGAGGTGTACACGATGGTGGCGATCGAGTCGGCGCCGGCCACCGAGCGGCGCTCGGTGACGGTGGCATCGGTGACCTCGCGGCCCGCCTCCGCCAGCGCGGCGAGCGCCGGGCCCTCGATCTGCCAGGTGTGCCGCAACTCCGGCAGCCGGTCCCGGACCTCCGCGACCACCGCGGTGTGGGTCTCGGTCTCGGTGAACACCGCGACCGCCCCGGAGTCGCCGAGGATCCACTCGACCTGCTCGGCGGAGGAGGTCTCGTACACCGGCACGGTGATCGCGCCGGCCGTCCAGATCGCGAAGTCCAGCAGCGTCCACTCGTACCGGGTGCGGGACATGACGCCCACCCGGTCGCCCGGCTCGACACCGGCGGCGATCAGGCCCTTCGCGGCCGCCCGCACCTCGACCTGGAACTGGGCGGCGGTCAACTCCTGCCACTGGCCGTCCACCTTGCGGCTGAGCACCGCGACATCGGGGTGCCGCTCGGCGTTCTGGTGCACGAGGTCGGAGAGGTTACCGCCGCTCGGTACCTGGTAGAGGGCCGGAAGGCTGAAGTCGAGCAAGACTGCTCCTCGTTCGCGACGCTGCGGGACGGCAGGACGTTACTGCCCGGTAGGCAGCTTCGGCCAGGGGGGTCGGCTCCGGTGTTCGAAGTGTCACACCTTGACCCGTCCGACCAGGTCGGGACCGGGCCGTTCGAATGGCACCCTACGGCAGCCCGAAGGTGACCGGCCGGTAGCCGTCGGCCACGGACCGTGTGCTCCGACGGCGGGGGCGCACCCGGGCGCCCCGGGGCGTACCGAGGGACCGGCCGGATCGCGGGGCGCGATAGCCTGCTCCGGGCGCACCCGGCCGAGCAGCCTCGGCCGGACCAGCACGGGACGACGCGGAGGGCCATTCCATGGCGGAGCACACCAGGTCGAGCATCACCATCGACGCGACCCCGGCGACGGTCATGGCCGTGATCGCCGACTTCGCCGCCTACCCGGCCTGGACCGGCGAGGTCAAGGAGATCGAGGTCCTGGAGGCGGCGGAGGACGGCCGCGCCGCCCAGGTCCGACTGGTCCTCGACGCCGGCGCCATCCGCGACGAGCACGTCCTCGCCTACACCTGGGACGGCGACCGCGAGTGCGCCTGGACCCTGGTGCGCAGCCAGATGCTCCGCTCGCTCGACGGCTCCTACACCCTGGCCCCGCTCGGCGCCGACCGCACCGAGGTCACCTACCAGCTCGCGGTGGACGTCAAGATCCCGATGCTGGGCATGATCAAGCGCAAGGCCGAGAAGGTCATCATCGACCGGGCCCTGGCCGGCCTGAAGAAGCGGGTCGAGGACACCGCCGCCGGCACGGCGCTCTGAGGCCCGGCGGCGCGGACGAACAGGGGCGGTACGGCATGACGGCGACACGCACCATCCTGGTCAGCGGCGACCCGGCGGCGCCCGAGGTGGCCGCCGCCACCGCCCTGCACGCCGCCCGGCAGGGCCGGCGCACCCTGCTGCTCGCGGCCGACGACCCGCACCGCACCCTGGACGCCGTCCTCGGCGTCCGGCTGGAGGCCGAGCCGGCCGGGTACGCGCCCGGCCTGGCCGTCGCCAGGACCGACGAGCAGGCCGCCTTCCGGCACGCGCTCGACGAGATCGGCGGCCGGCTCAAGCCCGCGCTCGACCTGCTCGGCGCCGACCCGCTCGACCCCGAGGAACTCACCGCGCTCCCCGGCACCGCCCGGCTCGCCCTGCTCCGGGCGCTGCCCGCGGTCGAGGCCGAGGTCCTGGTGGTGCTCGCCCCGCCGCCCGCCGATCTGATCGCCACCCTCGCCCTGCCCGAGCAGCTGGAGCGGTACCTGGCCCGGCTCGTCCCCGAGCAGCGCCAGGCCGCCCGGGCCCTGCGGCCCCTGCTGGCCGGCCTCGCCGGGGTCCCGATGCCCGCCGACTGGCTGTACGAGACGCGGGCCAAGGCCGCCGGCGCGCTCGCCGCGGCCCGCGCCGCGATCACCGCGCCCGGCACCAGCGTCCGCCTGGTCACCGCCGCCGACGCCCACCCCTTCGCGGAACTGCGGCGGATCCGGGCCGGCCTCGCCCTGCACGGCCACCGCCCGGACGCCGTGGTGGTGCACGGGGTGCTGCCGGACGCCGCCACCGACTCGCCCGACCCTTGGCTGGCCGCCCTCGCCGGGCGCCGCCGGGACGAGCTGACCGCGCTGGCCGCCACCCTGGACGGCATCCCGCTGCTCACCACCGGGCCCGCCGAGGCCACCCTGGAGGCCGTCGCCGACCGCCTCTACGGCGCCGGGGCCGGCCCGGAGGCGCGGGCCGCCGGGCCGTGGACCGTCGAGGACCGGCTGGCCGAGGACGGTCTGCTGGTCTGGCACCTGGCGCTGCCCGGTGCCGCGCGGGAGGACCTGGACCTGGTCCGGCGCGGGGACGAGTTGGTGGTCGGCCTGGGCGCGCACCGCCGGGTGCTGGCCCTGCCGTCGGCGCTGCGGCGGTGCACGGTCGCCGGCGCGGGCCTGCAGGACGGGGTGCTGGCAATCCGCTTCGCCCCCGACCCGGCCCTCTGGCCCAGGTAGTCGCCCTCTCGCCTCCGGGGCGCTTTTGTCCGGTGCCGACGGTCGGCGCTCCCTCGCTCCTACGTCGCTCCCTCGCGCTCTCCCTTTCGGCACCGGCGCGCCCCTTCGGCTCGGGGCGGGAGTCGCCCGCTCGCATGTGAGGTGCCTCGGGGCGGGAGTCGCCGGCTCGCCTTCCGTGCAGGGGGCGCAACGGGGTCCGGTAGCGTCGGGGCGGGTGGCCGCGGGCGCGGGCACCGTTGCTGAGGAGGCGCGCGCGATGACCACCACCGACCGGACCGAGCCCACCGCCGAGCACCCGTTCGGGCCGGAGTTGGGCCCGCTGGTGGACGAGGTGCGCCGGTTCGCCTCCGTCGTCGGCGAGAAGGCCCAGGAGGCGAGCGCCGAGACCCTGCTCTCGCTGGCCGGGCTGGCCGACCGGCTGCGCGAGAAGCAGCCCGAGGTGTACGACCACCTCGCCGCCGCCGGTACCGGCCTGGCCGCCGCCGGGGCCGAGTTGCTGGCCGCCTACCGGGCCGCCGTGGCGGGCCACGAGCACCGCTGGACCGCCGGGGAGCCGACCCGCACCGAACGGGTGGACCTCGACGACGCAGCTGAGGGACCGTCCGCCAAGCAGTGAATCCCTGATCCCCTCCGGGTCACGTCCTGGCTTCACCCTGTGACGCCACCGGTGAAAATGTACGACTTTTGAAGGGGCTCGGTCCGGTTGGGCGCAGATTGTCTTCGGTTAATGTATGCGACGGTGTGTACGGGGGCTTGGTTGGGCGGTAGCGTTCCGTCCAGCGGGAACGAGTGAATAGCTGAGGGACACATGGCTCTGACCATCGGCGTCGACGTCGGCGGGACCAAGATCGCGGCAGGTGTGGTCGACGAGGCCGGCGAGATCCTGGCCCGGACCAGGGTGCCCACCCCGGCCGACCCGCAGTGGGCGGTCGACGCCATCGCGCAGGCCGTGCGCGAACTCAAGGAGCAGTACCCCGACGTGGTCGCGGCGGGCATCGGAGCGCCCGGCTTCGTCGACCGCGAGCGTTCGACGGTGATCTTCGCCCCCAATATCGACTGGGAGGACGAGCCCCTGCGCGGCCGGGTCGAGGAGCTGACCGGCCTGCCCGCGGTGGTCGAGAACGACGCGAACTGCGCCGCCTGGGCCGAGTACCGCTTCGGCGCCGCGGCCGGCCACAGCGACATGGTGCTGATCACCGTCGGCACCGGCATCGGCGGCGGCCTCGTCCTGGACGGCCGGCTGCACCGGGGCCGGTTCGGCGTGGCCGGCGAGATCGGCCACCTCAACATGGTCCCGGACGGCCTGCCCTGCGGCTGCGGCGGCCGGGGTTGCTGGGAGCAGTACGGCTCCGGCCGCGCCCTGCGCCGGTACGGCCGGGAGCGCGCCGCGGAGGACTCCGTGCGCGGCAAGCGGATGCTGGAGCTCAACGACGGCGTCGCCGAGACCATCCGCGGCATCCACATCACCCAGGCCGCCGAGGAGGGCGACCCGCTCGCCCTGGAGTGCTACGCCGAGCTGGCCGACTGGCTGGGCCGGGGGATGGCCGACCTCGCGGCGCTCTTCGACCCGGCCGTCTTCGTCCTCGGCGGCGGCGTCTCCGACTCCGGCCGGCTGCTGCTCGACCCGGTCGCCAAGGCCTTCGAGCACTACCTGACCGGTGGGGTGCACCGCCCGCGCGCCGAGGTGGTGCTCGCCTCGACCGGTTCGGCCGCCGGGATCGCCGGCGCGGCCGACCTGGCCCGCACGGTCTGACCCGTCCCGTCGCACCGCCGGCCGGCGGCCCGGTTCCCCGCGGACCGGGCCGTCGTCGTTCCCGGCCGCCGGGGGTGTCGCGCCGTCGGCGGCCCCGGCGGTCCGGGCGGTAGCGTCGTCCGGGACGCCCAGGGGAGGACCACCGATGACCACCGCACCGGCCGAACTTCCGCCGCCCGCACCGGGCCGGCTCCGGCTGCTCAGCTACAACGTCCGTTCCCTGCGGGACGACCGGCATGCGCTCGCCCGGGTGATCCGGGCCTGTGAGCCGGACCTCGTCTGTGTACAGGAGTCGCCGCGCTACTGGCGCCCCGAGGGGCAGGCCGCCTGGCTCGCCCGGGCGACCGGCACCGTGGTGCTGAGCGGCGGCGGCCGGATCGCGGCCGGGCCGCTGCTGCTCGGCCGGCTCGGCGTCCGGGTGCGGGCCGTCCACGACCGGCTGCTGCCGAAGACCAGGGGGCTGCACGCGCGCGGCTTCGCGACCGCGCTGGTCGAGGTGGCCGACGCGGCGCCGTTCACCGTCACCAGCTGCCACCTCAGCCTGGACGCGGACGAGCGGCTGCGGCAGTTCGGACTGCTCGCCGGACAGCTGCGGTACGCCGGACCCGGCGTGATCGCCGGGGACTTCAACGAGCACCCGGACGGGCCCGGCTGGCGGTCGCTGGCCGACCGGCTCCAGGACGGGTACGCGGTGGCGCCCTGGGGCGGCGAGATGACCTCCGTGCCCGAGAACCCCTACCAGCGGCTCGACGCCGTCTTCGCCACCCCCGACATCGAGGTGCTGGCCTGCGGCGTCCCGCGCGGACTGCCCGGCGTCGCCGAGGCCGACCTGCTGGCCGCCACCGACCACCTGCCGGTCCTGGCGGTGCTCCGGCTGCCCGCACCGGGACCGGGTCCCGCCGGCCGGTGACACAGCCGCGCGGCGCGGCACACCTCTCGGGTGCCGCGCCGCGCGGGCGTACTGCCGGGGACGTGCTACGGGCAGCTGATGACGGTGTCACCCGCCGCCGCGGTGCAACTGTCGGTGCCGGAGCCGCCGTTCAGGGTGTCGGTGCCGGGACCGCCGTTGAGCGAGTCGTTGCCGATGCCACCGGTCAGCCGGTCGTTGCCGAGGCCGCCGAGGAGCGTGTCGTTGCCGGACCCGCCGTCGACCGTGTCGTTGCCCGAGCCGGCGTAGACGGTGTCGTTGCCGCCGCCCGCGTTGACCGTGTCGTTGCCGCCGAGGGCGCAGATGACGTCGCTGCCGCCGGTGCCGAACAGGGTCTCGCCGTTGGCGGTACCGATGATCGTGCAGCCGTGGGCGTTGTTGACGCCGGTGTTCGTGGTGGCGGTGTTGTTGGCCGGGACGGGGTCGGCCTGGGTGGCGCC
>NZ_JZWY01000043.1:0-229 GCF_000966955.1 Streptomyces sp. NRRL S-495 | reverse complement strand
GCGTGGCCGAGAGCACGGTGCCCGGGCCGGTGAGCGAGTCCGTGAGGGTGACGCCGGTGGCGCTCTGGCCGGTGCTGCGGTTGGTCACCGTCACGGTGTACGTCGGGGTGTCGCCGATGCTGGTGGTGCTCGGGGCGCTCCTGGTGACGGCCAGGTCGACACCGGCCGGGGCGTTCACCGCGGTGGTGGCGTTGGCGGTGTTGTTGGCCGGGACGGGGTCGCTCTGGGT
>NZ_JZWY01000042.1:0-306 GCF_000966955.1 Streptomyces sp. NRRL S-495 | reverse complement strand
GGCCGAGAGCACGGTGCCCGGGCCGGTGAGCGAGTCCGTGAGGGTGACGCCGGTGGCGGCCGCGGCGCTGTTGTTGGTGACCGTCACGGTGTACGGGGCCTGGCCGCCGGCGGTGACGGTGGCGGGGCCGGTCTTGGTGACCGAGAGGTCGACCCCGACCGGGGTGCCGGCCGCGCCGTCGTAGCGGGCGAGGGCCGCGTCGCCGTTGCTGAAGCCGGCCGCGAGGATCCGGCCGTCCGCCTGGACGGCGGTGCCGAGCGCCTGGTCGAAGCCCCCGCCGAAGTCGGTGGTGGTCCTGCCGTCGCC
>NZ_JZWY01000041.1:0-314 GCF_000966955.1 Streptomyces sp. NRRL S-495 | reverse complement strand
GGGTGTAGCGGGCGAGCGCGAAGTCACTGGCGCCGACCGACGCCGTGGAGCCGACGGCGACGATCGCGCCGCCGGGCTGCACCGCGACGCCGTAGGCGATCTCGCCGCCGCCGAAGTCGGTGGTGACCTTGCCGTCGGTGTCGAAGCCGCCGTCGAGGTTGCCGGCGCTGTTGTAGCGGGCCAGCGCGAAGTCGTTGCCGGTGTACCCGGCGGCGACGATCTTCCCATCGGGCTGCAGGGCCACCGCGTGGGCGAACTCGACGCCGCCGAACGTGGTGGCGACCTTGCCGTCGCTGCTGAAGCCGGTGTCGAGG